>JAEYOB010000349.1 GCA_023412175.1 Pseudomonadota bacterium
CCGCCACCCTGGCCGGCGTGGTGCCGTCGGCGGACAGCGCCAGGATGCGGGCACCGGGCTGCACCGCCGGGTGCAGCAGTTCGACCGGGCGGCCGTGCAGCGTCAGGCACTCCACCTCCGCCCGCGCCCAGCCCAGCCGGGCACAGGCCAGCGCGAAGGCGCTGGGCGCCGGGATGACGACGGTTTCCCCGACAGGGAAGTGCTTCAGCAGCGTCGTGCCGACGCCGTACAGCAACGGGTCGCCGCTCGCCAGCACGCAGACGCGGGCACGGCGGCGGCGCTCCAGCTTTTCGATCAGCGCATCGAAGGGCGACGGCCAGACCAGCCGTTCGGCCTCCTGGTCGGGGACCATGGCGAGGTGGCGCTCGCCGCCGACCAGAACCTCGGCCGCGGTGATGGCGCGCAGCGCCGCTTCGGACAGGCCGCCGATGCCGTCCTCACCGATGCCGACGATGGTGAGCCATGGAGGGGTAACAGGTTCCATCACGTGCCGAGCCCCACCGCCAGCGCGTTGACCGCCGCCGCCGCCATCGCGCTGCCGCCGCGACGGCCGCGCACGGTGACGAAGGGCAGGCTGCGCGGGTTGCCGGCCAGCTCCGCCTTGGACTCCGCAGCCCCGACGAAGCCCACCGGGAAGGCCAGCACCGCCGCCGGGCGGGGCGCACCGGCGTCGATCAGTTCCAGCAGGCGGAACAGCGCGGTCGGCGCGTTGCCGATGGCGACGACCGCGCCCTCCAGTTCGGGCAGCCAGCGGTCCACCGCGGCGGCCGAGCGCGTCGTGCCGATGGCGTGGGCCAGCCCCGGCACCGCGGCGTCGTGAAGATGGCAGAGCACCCGGTTCTTGCCGGGCAGATGGCGGGCCGTGATGCCGGCACCGACCATCTGCGCGTCCACCAGGATCGGCGCGCCGGCTTGCAGCGCGGCCCGGCCGCGCGCCACCACGTCGGCGGAGAAGGCAAGGTCGTCCACCAGATCGACCATGCCGCAGGTGTGGATCAGGCGGATCGCCAGTTCGGCCACGTCCGCCGGAAAGCGCGACAGGTCGGCCTCCGCCCGGATGGTGGCGAAGGACTGGCGGTAGATGGCATCCGGATCACGCAGGTAATCCAGCGCCGGGGGGGCGTCAGTCGCCATCGGTGCCCGACCGCGTCATGCTGCGCGGTCCCAGGGGGTGGTCCGCGTGCGGGTACGGATGATGGTGCCCGTGGCCATGGCCGTGATCATGCCCATGGCCGTGATGATGATCGTGGCGGTGGTCATGCCCATGATCGTGATCATGGTGATGATGCCCGTCGTGATCGTGGTGATGGTGGTGGTCGTTGCCGCCGTCGACGCCGATGCCCTCCACGTGGTGGTGGTGGCTTTCCTGGCGCAGGCCGACCTCGTCCTCGAAGCCCAGGAAGTGTTCCCGGTACTTGCACATCTGGCAGTTCATGTTGCCGGTGCCGTCCAGGATCTCCCGGACGCGCTCGCGCATCGTCTCCAGCACCATGGGGTGGCCGTTGAGGTAGGGCGCCTTGACAAACTCGATCCCCGGATGCCGGGCCGCCACCGCATCGGTGGCGTCGTAGATGCGGCGCACCAGGATGCCGGTGAACAGGAAGTACGGGAAGACGATGATCCGCTTGTAGCCGAGCCGGGCCGCGTGCTCCAGCCCCGGCTCGACCAGCGGGAAGGTGACGCCGGAATAGGCGGTCTCGGCCCAGCCGAAGCCCATCCCCTCCCACAGCATGCGGGTGACCTTGGCGACGTTGGAGTTCGCGTCAGGGTCCGACGAGCCGCGCCCGACCACCACCAGCAGCGTCTCGTGCCGCGCTATGTGGTCGCCGGCCGCCGTCACCGCCTCGGCGACGCGGTCGCCGGCGGCGCGCAGCATCTTCAGGTCGATGGCGAGTTCGCGGCCGTAGTCGATGGTCAGCCCCGGCCGCTCGGCGGCGTAGGCGTTGAGCACGGACGGAATGTCGTTCTTGGCGTGCCCGGCGGCGAACAGCATGCCCGGCACCGCCAGGATGCGCGTGCAGCCGGCGGCCACCAACTTGTCCAGCCCCTCGCGCAGGACCGGACGGGCGAATTCCAGGTAACCGTATTCCACGTGGTCGTACGGCAACTGGTGCGCCAGCGTATGCGCCACCGCGGCGAATTCCGCCACCGCCTGCGCGTCGCGGCTGCCGTGGCCGCAGATCATGACGCCGAGTTTGTCGCCCATCCGAGCTTCCCTTGTGGCCGGAAGTCCCGCCGGGGGATGGGAGCCGAGGACCGAGCCCCGGGCAACGCTCATGCCGGGTCCGCCTCTGCCGCCGGTGCACCCCGCCCGGAGCTTCGTTGACATTCGCGGCCGGGCAGGTCTCCTGGCTCGTGGGTCTGTGCCGCGGGGACTCGCCTTCCCGGCCGGGTTTTGGTCCGGCCAGTGGCTTCGCATCGTCCGCGACTCGCCACACACAGTTGCGGGGGCAGCCGCGGCATGGGCGGTTCCCCGCCGTTCCGCGTTCCCTTTTCACCTGCCACCCCTTGTGGGATGGCAGGAACCATGCCGCTCTATCGCAGACTTAGGCCGCCCCGGCCTTCAGCGTCAATGACTTTGTTCGGTGACTTTATTGACCTTGCCAACACTGCGCCGCGCCGCCACACTGCACGGCGATGGTGCCCGGCACGGCCAAGCCTCGCCGGGATAATAGGGAACACGGTGCGGTCGACCAAATCGAGGGACCAAGCCCGTGGCTGCCCCCGCAACTGTGAGCGGTGAGCCGGCCGAAACGCCACCGGAGGCCCGACGAGGGCACCGGGAAGGCATCGGCCAGACGGCGACGACCCGCGAGCCAGGAAACCTGCCATCGAGGCTCAATCCACGCCGTCGGGTGTGACGGCACATGGAGACATCGATGACCAAGACGACCCTCGCCTCTTCCCGCAGCCTGTCACGCTCGGAGACCGTCGTCGCCGCGCTCGTGGCGATGCTGCTCGGCACGTTCCTGGTGTACGGCGCCGGCTTCGCCAACGCCAACGCGCTGCACGACGCCGCGCACGACACCCGGCACGCCTTCTCGTTCCCCTGCCACTGAGCGCCTGAACATGCTCAAGCGGATTCTCTCCGCGGCGCTCGCCGCGGGGCTGCTGGCTGGCGTCCTGGTTTCCGTGCTGCAGGCCGTCACCACAACACCACTGATCCTCCAGGCCGAACTGTTCGAGGCGGGCGGCGGCGAGCATGACCACACCGGCCATGACCACTCGGCCCCTCTTCCGTCCGAACCCGAGGCCGAGGACATCCTGACCCGCACCGGGCTGACGGTGGTCGCGAACCTCGTCACCGGGGTGGGCTTCGCGCTCCTGGTGGTGGGCGCCTTCACGCTGTCCGGCCGTCCGGTGGAAGCCCGCGAGGGGCTGCTGTGGGGGCTCGGCGGGTTCGCCGCCTTCACGCTGGCCCCGGCGCTCGGCCTGCCGCCGGAATTGCCCGGCACCATCGCCGCCGATCTGGCGTCCCGCCAGGCCTGGTGGGCCTTCGCGGCGCTGGGAGCGGCCGGAGGGCTGGCGGTGCTGGCCTTCGGCAAAGGATGGTGGCGGTTGCCGGTGGGGCTGGCCCTGCTGATCCTGCCGCACGCCGTCGGCGCGCCTCACCCCGACACCTTCGGCGCCACCGCCCCGGCGGAGCTGGCGGCACAGTTCGTCGCCAAGTCCATCGCGGTCAGCGCCATCTTCTGGGCGGTGCTGGGATGGCTGGCCGGCGGCTTCTTCAAGCGATTCAGCGCCTGACCCCGTTCTCCCCTCCCCCGCCGGCGGGGGAGGGGCCGGGGGCGGAGCCCGGCGCCCGCACTCCCCGAAATGATTTGACGGCTGCCCTGGGACGCGGAAACCTGTCTGTCGTGCACAAGAACGTTGAACGTCCGCACGACAGGGAGACAAAGACGCTATGCTCACGAGCACCCGCTTCCGCCTGGGCGCTGCGGCCCTCGCGCTCGGTCTGGCATCCGGCCCGGCGCTGGCCGAGACCTGGGACATGCCGACGCCCTACCCCGACGGCAACTTCCACACCCAGAACGTCCGCCAGTTCGCCGACGACGTGAAGACCGCCACCAACGGCAAGATCCAGATCACCGTCCATTCCAACGGCTCCCTGGTCAAGCACCCGGAGATCAAGCGCGCCGTGCAGTCGGGCCAGGCGCAGATCGGCGAGGTGCTGATCTCCTCCTGGGCCAACGAGGATCCGCTGTTCGGCCTCGACTCGGTGCCGTTCCTCGCCACCGATTTCGCCGCTTCGAAGAAGCTGTACGAGGTGTCACGCCAGTACCTGGAGAAGAAGCTGGAGCGCCAGAAGCTCAAGCTGCTGTACTCGGTGGCGTGGCCGCCGCAGGGCCTGTACGTGAAGCAGGAAATCACGTCGACGGCCGACCTCAAGGGCCAGAAGTTCCGCGCCTACAACCCGGCCACCACCCGCATCGCCGAGTTGACCGGCGCCGTGCCCACCAAGATCGAGGCGGCCGAGGTCGCACAGGCCTTCGGCACCGGCATCGTGTCGGCGATGATCACGTCGGCGGCGACCGGCGTCGACAGCAAGGCCTGGGACTTCGTCAAGGTCTATTACGACGTGCAGGCATGGTTGCCGCGCAACATGGTGTTCGTCAGCCTCGACGTCTGGAACGGCCTGGACGACGCCAGCAAGAAGGCGGTGCAAGAGGCCGCGGCCAAGGCCGAGGCGCGCGGCTGGGAAGGCTGGGAAAAGAAGACGGCCGAGTTGAACAAGACGCTTGCCGACAACGGCATGAAGGTCCTGCCGCCGCCGCCGGCGTTGAAGGACGGCTTCACCGAGGTCGGCAAGACCATGACCGTCGAGTGGCAGAAGGCCGCCGGCGCCGATGGCGAGGCCATCGTCAAGGCCTATAAGCCGTAAGGCGCTGAACGAGCCCCCCTTCCCGCCCACCCCTGCGAAGCGGGGAAGGGCCTGGGATGGGGCGCTCCTCCCTATTCGGAGTCCCTATGCGCAAAGCCCTGTCCGCGCTCTATCGCACCGCGGAGTTCCTCGGTGCGACCCTGTTCGTGCTGATTGCGCTGCCGATCCTCGCCCTGGTGTTCACGCGCCCCTTCGGCGTGACCGTTCCCGCCGCCGACGAGTTCGCCGGCTACGCCATGGCCGGTTCCTTCGCGCTGATGCTCGGGCCGAGCCTGCGGCGCGGCGCGCACATCCGCGTCGGCATAATCATCGACCGGCTGCACGGGGGCGCAAGGCGCGTGATGGAACTGGTCTGCCTGGCCTTTGCGACCGCGCTGACCGGCTATTTCGCCTTCCACTGGAGCCGCATGACCTGGCAGTCCTACGATTTCGGCGACGTCAGCCAGGGCGTGCTGCCGATCCCGCTGTGGATCCCGCAGACGATCATGGCGGCGGGGCTGGTGGTCCTGGCCATCGCTTTTCTCGACGACCTGATCGCCGTCGCCCGCGGCCGTCCGGCCACCTACGAAACCGCCGACGCGCCGAGCGAGGGTTGAGCCGCCATGGACCCCACCACCGCATCCATCGTCGTCGTCGTCTCCATGTTCGTCATGCTGGCGGCCGGCGTCTGGGTGGCGCTGGCGCTGGCCGGCGTCGGCTTCGTCGCCATGGCGCTGTTCACCTCGCGGCCGATCGGGCTGGTCATGGCGACCAACGTGTGGGGCGCCTCCACGTCGTGGACGCTGACGGCGCTGCCGCTGTTCATCTGGATGGGCGAGATCCTGTTCCGCACCCGCATCTCGTCGGACATGTTCCGCGGGCTGGCCCCATGGATGGGCTGGTTGCCGGGGCGGCTGATGCACGTCAACATCGTCGGCTGCACGATCTTCGCCGCCGTCTCCGGCTCCTCCGCCGCGACCGCCGCCACCATCGGCCGCATGACCATCCCGGAGTTGAGGCGGCGCGGCTACGACCCGATGCTGATCGTCGGCTCGCTGGCCGGCGCCGGCACGCTGGGGCTGCTGATCCCACCGTCGATCATCATGATCGTCTACGGCGTCGCCGCCGACGTCTCGATCGCCCGGCTGTTCATTGCCGGGGTGCTGCCGGGCATCGTGCTGACCGGGCTGTTCATGGCCTATGTCGCCGGCTGGTCGCTGCTCAACCCCGACAAGGTGCCGCCCAACGACATCCGCCTGAGCTTCGCCGGGAAGATCCGCGAGAGCGGCGCGTTGATCCCGGTGATGCTGCTGATCCTTGCGGTGCTCGGCTCCATCTATGGCGGCTTCGCGACGCCGACGGAAGCCGCGGCCGTGGGCGTTCTGGGCGCCCTGGTCCTGGCGGCGGCGACGGGGACGCTGACCTGGCAGACCTTCCGCGACAGCCTTCTGGGCGGCGCGCGCACCACCTGCATGATCTCCTTCATCCTGGCGGGTGCGGCGTTCCTCACCGCGGCCATGGGGTACACCGGCATCCCGCGCGCACTGGCCGAATGGATCACCGCGCAGCAGCTTTCCACCGTTGCGTTGCTGGCGGCGCTGACGGTGTTCTTCATCATCATGGGGTGCTTTCTCGACGGGATCTCCATGGTGGTGCTGACCACGTCCGTCATCCTGCCCATGGTCCAGCAGGCGGGGATCGACCTGCTGTGGTTCGGCATCTACATCGTCATCGTGGTGGAGATGGCGCAGATCACCCCGCCGGTCGGCTTCAACCTGTTCGTGCTGCAGCCCATGACCGGCCATGGAATCTTCACCATCGCCAAGGCGGCCCTGCCGTTCTTCCTGGTGATGGCGCTGATGGTTGCGTTGCTGTGGGTGTTCCCGGGGCTGGTGACCTGGCTGCCGTCGCAGATGATGGGATGACGGGGGCGACAGGCTTGTCGTTATGAGCGTTTCGGTATCGGCGCAGGGCGATGGGCGCGACCTCCGGCTGGATTTCTTCCGGGGGCTGGCGCTGTGGTTCATCTTCGTGAACCACATTCCGGGCAACCAGTTCGCCTGGCTGACTTCGCGCAACTACGGTCTCAGCGATGCGTCGGAAGTGTTCGTCTTCATCTCCGGCTACACGTCGGCCCTGGTGTACGCCAAGGTGTACGCGCGCCAGGGCTGGGGACTGGCGGCGGCCAGGGTGCTGGACCGCTGCTGGACCCTGTACCTGACGTACATCTTCCTGTTCATCGCCTTCACCGCACAGGTGGCGTACACCACGCGCGCCTTCGACAACCCGCTGTTCGCCGAGGAAATGGGAATCGCCAGCTTCTTCGCCGACCCGGCGGTGGCGCTGGCCCAGGCGTTGCTGCTGAAGTTCCGGCCGGCGAACCTGGACATCCTGCCGCTCTACATCGTGCTGCTGCTGGCCGTTCCGCTGCTGCTGCCGGTGCTGGTGCGGCGTCCGCTGGCGCTGCTGGCCGGCTCGGCGGTGCTGTACGTGCTGACGCGCCACTTCGGCTGGAACCTGCCCACCCACCCGGAGGGCGGCGAATGGTTCTTCAACCCCTTCGCCTGGCAGTTCCTGTTCGTGCTGGGCGCCACGCTGCAACGTTTTCCCGCCGCGTCGGCGGCGCTGACCCGCCCGCGGCTGGCGGTGGTCATAGTGGCGGCAACCTACCTGGCGGCGTCATTCGTGCTGGCGCTGTCCTGGCAGATCGCATCCTGGGGCGCCTACATGCCGCCGCGGTTGGCCGAGATCCTGTACCCGATCAGCAAGACCGACCTGGACCCCTTGCGTCTGGTGCACTTCTTCGCGCTGTCCTACCTCGTCCTTCAGGTGGCGCGGCCGGACAGCGGCTGGCTGCGCTGGCGGGCGCTGGCGCCGGTCATCCTGTGCGGCCGGCAGTCCCTGCACGTCTTCTGCCTGGGCGTTTTCCTGTCCTTCGCCGCCCAGACCATCCTGGTGCAGGTGAACGGCTCGCTTTATGTGCAGTTTGCTGTCACAATTGTCGGGATTGTCGTCATGATACTGACCGCCCGCGTGCTCACCTGGTATCAGTCGGCCGGCCGGCCGCCCCGCGCGCCGGCGCCGGTGCTCAAGGATTCCGGCGCATGAAGCCCGTCGCCGCGCTCCTCCCGGCCGTTCTTCTCCTGGCTCCGGCCGCGCGCGCCGCCGAGCCGGCGCCCGACCCTTGCGCGGTGCCGGAAAGCATCCTTACGGTGGACGCGCACCTGACCCGCGTCCAGGACAGGATGCAACAGGGCGGCGGCCTCCCCATCCTGGTGGTCAACACGGCGAAGCCCAACGCCGAACGCGGCGAGGCGAGCTATCCCGCCCTGCTGGAAAAGGATCTGTCGGCCCGCCTGCCCGGCCGCCACGTGACGGTCGCGGTGCGCAGCCATCCCGGCGCCACGGCGCAGGAGATGCTGCCGGCCATGGATTCCGCCGTGGCGAAGGAGCGCCCGGCCCTGGTGGTCTGGCAGGTCGGGACCACGGACGCCATGCGCAACGTCGGGCCGGACAGCTTCGGCGAGGCGTTGGTCACCGGCATCGCACAGACGCACGCGCGGGGCGCCGATATACTCGTCATGGACATGCAGTACAGCCCACAGACCAGTCAGTTGATCACGTTCCAGCCCTACGTCGAATACGTCGAGTGGGTGACGCAGAACAACGATGTGTTCCATTTCCCGCGCTACGAGATGATGCGCTACTGGATCGAGGAAGGACGCGTGACCGTCGGATCGGAGTCCAGGGAGGACAAGTTGAAGGCCTATGCTTTCGTGCACGGCTGTGTCGGCCGCCTGCTAGCGCAGACCATCGCCACCATGATCGACCGGCCCGCGGGGCCGGCCCAATGAGGTTCCGGTTCGTCGCCCTGCCGTTCGCCACCCTGCTGTTCGCTTCTCCCGCTCTCTCAGCCCCGAAC
>JAEYOB010000367.1 GCA_023412175.1 Pseudomonadota bacterium
TTTGCCGGTGCAGGACCCGACGCTGCGGCAGCCGGTGCCGGGGGGGGAGGGACCGTCGCGGACGGCGCCGGAACGCCATCCGGCCGCGCCGGCGCCGCATCGAAGCGAGCGGGCGGGGGCGTCCAACCCGGAGAGCCGAGGGTCTCACCATAGGTGCGGGATCCGGGGCCGACGGCGTACTGGGGACCGTCATGCTGCGACGCCAGCCACATTTCGTCTGCGGCAACCCCGCTGCCGACCGCATCTCCCGGAGCGAGCGAGCGCAGCACGCCGACCGCGGAGGCGAGATTCGTGGACTGGAACGAGACGGTGAACGCACGCTCGGCCGGAAGGTGCTGCAACAGCACATAGCGCGGCAGCAAGGTGTCGGCTTCCGCGTCGCCCGCGGCCAGCGGTGACCCGCTCCCCACCGAGAGGTACCATCCCGGCGCATCGAGGGGCCCGTAGACGTCGAGCAGGAGCGATGCGGGCGGTCGCACCCAACCGGCTTCGGCGGCGAACCCGGCGAGGCGTTCCTCCAACGGAACGACCCACGGCAGCAGCTCGGTACGGCGCACCGAGAACTGCGGCGCTTCCTCCGAGGCTAGCCGCCGGCCTGCCGGAGTCAGGCGCACTCCGGCAGGAGCGCCGATACCGTGGGCACCGCCGTTGACGATCAGGCCGTCGGCATAGGCCCGCCGGACCGTATCGCCGTCATGCGGGAACAGCATGGTGGAGTGCGCTGCGCCCCGGGAGAGGGAGGTGTGCCCGGCAACATCGGCAAGCAGAAGCCGGAGTGTGGTCGGAGCGGCGATCAGGCCGGGGCCTACGGCGGCATCCAGCAACGCCTGCGCCTCCCCGACGTCCGCAACGCCGGAGAGGGTCATGTGTCCGTCACGGCCGACCAGCAGCATGTCCAGCGTACCGTCGGCCGCCCGCTCGACCCGACCGATGCGCGGCGAGCCGAGTGTGTACTGGCGGTCGCCGGGCAGCCCGGCGTGCACCTGTGCCAGTGACGCTTCACGGACCGCGACCGGATCATCGGCCGGCAGACCCTGGAGATCCCGCATCACCGTCACCGCATCGGTCAGGTCGATGGCCTGGTGCACGGTCTCGTACCAGCGCTCGTCCGGATCATCGCGCAGCCTCTGGACCGTGATGCGCGGCGTGTCCCAGCCCCGTCCGTCCGGAGCATCCCCCACGGCCACTTCGAGGAGCCAGCCGGGTGCCTCAAGCGGGCCGTAGGCCCCGATGAAGCCGAAGGCGCGTGGCGGGGCCACCCAGCCGGCGTCGCGCGCGAAGGCGTCGAGCTGCTCCTGGAGACGACGGAAGCCGGCATCAACCGAGTACTGGGCCTCGCCCGCCGGCTCGACGGCTTTCCGCTCCACGGAGGCCCCGCGTGCCGCGGCATCTGCGAGAGAACGGATTCCGTCGCCGTCAAGATGTCCGTATTCCGCGAGGGCGGCCGCCACGGCATCGATCTCGGCGGCGTGACGGGCGACCAGTTCCTGCGCCCGCCGGAAACCGCCCTCGACCAGCGCGCTGACGGCGTCGTCGACGGCCTTGAGCATGGCGGGACTGTGCAGGCGTGTGGCGTCGATGTGGCCGAGTTCCGGCACCAGTCCCGCCTCGATCGCCTCGATGGCCATGTCCGTGGCGGTCGTCACGTCACCGCGCGCACCCATGTTGCGCCCGGCGTCCCCTGCCAACGCCATCTCCGCGGCCCGGCCGGCGAGGTTCACCGCGATCGCGTCGCGCACGCCGTCAAGGCCGGTGCGGTGTGTGTGGTAACCATGGCGAACGAAGAACCCGTCGGCATCGCTGGCGCAGGCCTGATAGACCTGATGCCCGACGCGCAAGGCGGCCACCGCATGCGCCGCCTCGTGGCGGCAGCTCACCAGCAAGGAGGGATCCGGGACGGCCGCCGCGGCGGGCTCGGCCGGCACGGTGTGGCCGATCAGGCGGTCGAGCGCCCCGCCGAGCCAGGTTCCGAGCGAGTACTGCGCCTGGACGGGAGGAACCGTTTCCCGGTCGAGGTCGCCGGCCATCCCAAGTGTGCGCTTCCGGCGCAGGTCGCCGGCGATGGAGGAGAGCAGCTTGCCGGCGGCCACGCCCTTGAGCGCTGCCAGCGGCGCGCCGAAAGCCTTGGTCTCGGCCTTGCCCATCGGCATCAGAGTCGCCTGCGGCGGTACGCGATCGTGCAGGTCGCGCGCCTTGGCCGGGCTTGCGAAGACAAGCGTCGGCTGTGCCCACTCCGTGCCGTCGGCGTGAAGGTCCAGCACGTCCAGGTAGTCGCCGCCGAGCGCCACGATGGCGGAGTCGTAGCCGCCTTCGGCCAGCAAGGCGCGCACCCGCGCGCCCGCGCCGGTGCGCAGGTGCCAGCTCATCGTCTGCGCAGGCGTGAGGTCGCCGAGCGCCACATCGTAAGGTACGATCGCGCGATCGCCCGGCAGCAGGCCGTAGCCGGCCGAGAGGATGTGGACATCGACGGTGCCGCCGGCGGCGCGCAGTTCGTCCACCCCCTTCATGAGCGCCGTGTGGTGGCGGCCGGCGTACATGCGTTCGGCCGGCCGCGCCAGATCGGCGAGTGCCGTCTCGCGGGCAGCGAGGGCGGCCCCGTCGCCGGTGAAATCGGCGAGGGTCAGCCGGTCCGCGCTGTCCGCGGCCTTTCGCGCCGCGCACTGGGTAATCACCAGGATGCGTGGCGCCACGGTCTTTATTTCCGAATGAGAGTTTTCCGATGCGGGGGCGATGATCTCCCCAGCGCCCCCACGGGACTTTTGAGTGCCATTCTGGAGCGGCGCTCCGGAGTCCTGGGGTGCACGGGGCGGGGCGGCCCCGCCCCCCGGCGGGCCGGGCCCGCGAGCCCCCTCCACCCCAGGACTCCGGAGCGCCGCTCCAGAATGGCACTCAAAAGTCCCGTGGGGGCGCTGGGGAGATCATCGCCCCCGCATCGGAAAACTCTCATTCGGAAATAAAG
>JAEYOB010000395.1 GCA_023412175.1 Pseudomonadota bacterium
GGCGCAAAACCCCGCCAGGGCTCGCCGGTCGTGTCGGTGGTGGTGTCGGTGGTGGTGCCGGCGCGCTCGCCGATGTCGCGTGCGATGGTCGTCATGGCCTTCCCCTTGGTGCCGCCGTCACTGCAGATGTTGTTCGAAAGGATCTTCTGTTCAAGAAAGGAAAGAACGGGGGTGGGCAAAAATTACTTGCCAGTATTACTGACGTCAGCTTAACCGTTACTTATGCGGCGAAGGCGCGGGCGTGCGCTTGTGGCCCCGTCCGGAGTGGGGTAGAAGGTCCGGTCTGCGAACCAAAAGGGGTGGCCTGGGCCATGACGACCATTCTCATCGTCGACGACAGCCGGCTCGCGCGGGACATGATCCGCAGCGCGATCAAGTCGCTGCACCCCGAGTGGACGGTGGTGGTCGCCTCCGACGGCACCGAGGCGCTGGATCTGGTCGGCAGCCAGGCGCCGCACGCGGCCATCCTCGACTACAATATGCCGGGCATGGACGGTCTGGTGCTGGCCGCGCAGCTTCGCGAGCGCTTCCCGGCCCTGCCCATGGGCTTTCTCACCGCCAACGTGCAGGAGGTTCTGAAGAAGAAGGCCGAGGCGCTGGGCTGCGGCTTCATCCCGAAGCCGGTCACCACCGACAAGATCCGCGCCTTCCTCGCCGGGGCCGGCCTGTGAGCCCCGCGCAGCTCCCGGTTTTGCCCCAGGCATTGGATGAGGCCGACGCCGACGCCATCGCCGAGCTGTTCAACATCGGCATGGGCCAGCCCGCCGCCGGGCTGTCGGAGATGATCGGCGAGGAGGTGCGGCTGTCGGTGCCGGCGCTCGCCGTATCGACGCGCCAGCGCATCGCCGCCGGCGTCGGGCCCGAGCGCGTCTGCGCCGTGCGCGAGACCTTCACCGGCCCCTTCGCGGGTGAGGCGCTGCTGATCTTCCCCGAGGCCGGCGGTTTGGCGCTGGTGCGCCGCCTGATCCCCGGCGAGGGTGACACCGCCGGTGCGGAGGAGCAGGACGCGCTGGCCGAGATTGGCAACATCATCCTGAACGGCTGCCTGGCGAGCGTCTCCAACCTGATCGACGGCGAGGTATCGGGCAGCGTTCCCGATTACCGCGCCGGCCCGCCCGGCCAGCTCATCGGCGGTGCCGGGGAGCCGGTGCTGTTCGTGCGCATCGACGTGGCGCTGGCCTCCGGCGATGCCCGCGGGCAGGTGCTGTTCCTGCTCGACATCGCCTCGCTCGACGCCTTCCGCGAGGCGGTCCGCCGGGCGGTCGAAGGGCTGGGCGGATAGGAATCGGGTGCGGATAGGGGCGGTCACCCCTTCCGCGTCACCAGCAACGCCGTCAGGTCGTCGTCGATGGGGCCGGTGTCGGCGAGGCGGGGCAGCAGCGCCTCCAGGAAACGGGCGCCGTCCGGCTCGTGCAGCCGGTCGCGGATCAGCGCCGCCAGACCAGTGTCGTCCAGGACCTCCTCGCCCACCGGGATCTCGATGGCGGCGTCGGAGTAGAGGAACAGCCGGCCTCCCGGCGGCAGATCCACCGCGCGCGTCTCGTAGGCCGCCGACGGCAGCAGGCCGAGCGGCAGGCCCGAGCTGTCGCAGAACCGCGGCTCGGCCTCGCCCGGCCCCCAGACCATGGGGCGGGTCGAACCGGCCGAGGCGTAGAGGAAGCGGTCGGTCTCCGGATCGACGACGCCGGCCAGCATGGTGGCGAACTGGCCGCTGGGCAGCAGGGCGCACAGGCGCCTGTTGACGCTCTCCAGGAACCTGGACGGGTCGAAGGCGGAGAAATCCATGCGCTGGACGATGGTGTGCAGGCGGAAGGTGTTCAGCGCCGCGCCCACGCCGTGGCCGGAGAAGTCCACCAGATAAACCACCAGCCGCCCCCGCCCGTCGCGCCGGAGGTCCCAGAAGTCGCCGCCCAGTTCGGACGAGGGGGCGAAGTGCGCGTCGATGGCGATCCCGGTCGCCGCCTCGCTCTCGGCCAGCCGCTCGGCCGAGGGCATCAGGCGCTCCTGCATCTTGCGGGCGAGGTCCAGCTCCGCCTCGGTGCGGCGGCGGTACATCTGCAGGTCGCTGACCAGCGCGCGGTTCTGCAGGTGGATGCGCACGCGCGACAGCAGCTCGATGGCGTTGATCGGCTTGGTGACGTAGTCGGTGACGCCCGCCGCGAAGGCGCGCGCGCGGTCCTCGGCGCGGCTGAGGCTCGACTGCACCAGCACCGGCAGGTCGGCCCAGCGCGGGTCGGCGCGCAGCCGGCGGCACATCTCGAACCCGTCCATGCCCGGCATCATCAGGTCGAGCAGGATGAGGTCCGGCCGGAAGCTGTCCATGCGCGCCAGCGCATCGTTGCCGTCCTCCGCCATCTCCACGTGGCGGATGCCGCCGCGCTCCAGCAGCGCCATCAGCAGGTGGCGGTTGACGCGGTTGTCGTCGACGATCATGACGCGGGCGTCGCCGCCGGGCAGCGCGTCCTCGCGGGTTTCCGTCATCGCGGGCCTCCGGCGCGGTCCAGCCAGACCAGCGTATGGTCGTCCTCCGGCGCCTCGCCCAGCGCCGCTTCCAGCGCCCTGGTCACGGCGGTGAAGCGATCCGGCCCGCCGTCCGCCAGCGCGCGGCTGATCACCGGCGCCAGGCAGTCCGGGCCGCACGGCGCGTTCAGGGCGTCGAGCACGGCGTTCGAGTAGAGCATCAGCGTCGATCCGGGGGCGAACGGCAGTTCCCGCGCCTCGTAGCGGACGCCCGCCGCAACACCCACCGGCAGGCCGGAGGCGTCGCCGAACAGCGGCATCCCCTCCCGCGGCAGCAGCATGGGCGCGGTGCCCGCCGCCCCGGCGTAGCGGAAGCGGCCCTGCGCGGGATCCACCACGCCATAGATCACGGCGGCGTGCTCGCCCAACTCCAGCAGGCGGACGGCGCGGTCGTTCAGTTCCGACAGGAAGGCGGCGGGGTCCTCGCCCAGCTCCGCCAGCTCGTGGATCAGCGTGTGCATGCGGAAGGCGTTCAGCGCCGCCGAGACGCCGCGTCCGGCCATGTCCAGCAGGAAGACGCCGAAACGCCCCCCGGCTCCCCCTCCCGGCAGCCGCAGCACCCCCCACAGATCGCCGCCCATGTCGGAGGACAACAGGGTGTGCGAGCGCACCGCGACGCCCGACTCCCGCTCCAGCCCGTCGCGCAGCACGGCGGAGGGGAGCAGGTGCTCGTACATGGAGCGCGCCATCGCCATCTCGCCCTCGACGCGGGCGCGGTAGAGCTGGAGGCTGCGGATCAGCACGCGGTTTTCCAGGTGGATGCGGACGCGCGCCAGCAGTTCGGCGCGGTCCAGCGGCTTGGAGATCAGGTCGGTGGTGCCGGCGGTGAAGGCCCGGTTGCGGTCGTCGCTGCTCGACAGCGCGGTCTGCACCAGCACCGGCAGGTCGGCGTAGGCGTGGTCGGCGCGCAGGCGGCGGCACACCTCGAACCCGTCCATGCCCGGCATCATGATGTCGAGGATCAGCAGGTCGGGCGTCCGCCGGGCGATCTTCTCCAGCGCCTCGAAGCCGTCCCTGGCGTAGTCGATGTCGCGGAAACCCGCCTCTTCGAGGAGGGCGCCGATCAGGGTGCGGTTGAAGTCGGTGTCGTCGACGACCAGGATGTGGCAGTCGCAGAGCGAGAGGCGGATGGCGCTGTCCACATCCGCCGGCGTCACAGCGCGAACCTTATGCGGATGCGCCGGCCGTTATCGAGCAGCTCGATCTCCTTGGCGATGGACGTGATGAGGTCGAGGCCGCGGCCGGAGGCGTCGGGGGGGGCGCCCTCGCGGTTCTGCGGCACGAAGCCCGACCCCTCGTCCGCCACCTCCACCAGCAGTTCGTCGTCCGGCTTCAGCCAGCAGCTCACCTCGACGTGGCGCGTGGCGTAGGCGGGATCGGCCATCCGGGAGGTAAGCGCGTTCGAGAAGCGGTCGAGCGCATCGACGCTCAGGCCCTTCATGCCCTCCACCTGGAGGTTGCCGTGCACCACCGCGTTGGATATCGCCTCGTGCAGCACCAGCTCGATGTCGTCGCGCTGCGCCTCGGCCAGCGGGCGGCGGGCGTCAATGGCGCCCACGATGCGCCCGGCGAGGTGCAGCCGGTTCGCCGTGGCGGTGGTCAGGCAGGCGTGCAGGTCGGCCTGCGCCGCGCGGCCGACCTG
>JAEYOB010000488.1 GCA_023412175.1 Pseudomonadota bacterium
TAGGCCGGCTCGTTGCGCTTGCCGCGGAACGGCATCGGCGCAAGGTAGGGCGCATCGGTCTCGACCAGGATGCGATCGAGCGGTATGTCCCTGACGATGGCGCGCAGGTCGTCGGACTTCTTGAACGTCACGATCCCGGACAGCGACAGCGAGAAGCCGAAATCCAAAGCGTCTTCAGCCACTTCGCGGCCGGAGCTGAAGCAGTGCAGCAGGCCCTTCACCGGCTGACCCGCGGACTCCTCGCGGACCACGCGCATGATGTCGTGGTCCGCGTCGCGGGTGTGGATGATGAGCGGCAGGCCGGTCTCCATGGCCGCGCGGATGTGCATGCGGAAGGACTCCTGCTGCACGTCGCGCGGGCTCATGTCGTAGTAGTAGTCGAGCCCGGTCTCGCCAATGCCGATCACCTTCGGGTGGCCGGCCATCTCGACCAGCCGCCCGACGCTGACGCCGGCGATCTCCTCCTGCGCCTGGTGCGGATGGACGCCCAGCGAGCAGTACACGTCGTCGAACCGCTCGGCGACGGCGCGAACCCGGTCGAAGCGCGTCAGGTAGGTGCAGATGGTGACCATCCGCCCCACCCCGGCCGCCCTCGCCCGCTCGACGACGGCGTCCAGTTCCTCGGCGAAGTCCGGGAAATCGAGATGGCAGTGACTGTCGACCAGCATCAGGCCTTGGGCTCCTCGACGAAACGCGGGAACACGCCCTGCGGCGCGGGCAGCGGCGTTCCGCCCGTCAACGCCCCGGCCGGGCCGAGATTGCCGAAGCCACGGGCGTCCGCACCCTGCCCCAGCTGCTCCAGGATCTTTGCCGACGCCTCCGGCATCACCGGCTGCGTAAGGATGGCGAGGTGACGGATGGTCTCGGCCAGCACGTAGAGCACCGTGCCCATGCGCGGCGGATCGGTCTTCTTCAGCGCCCACGGCGCCTGCTCGTCCACATAGCGGTTGGCGTCGCCGATGACGGCCCAGATGGCGTCCAGCACCTTGTGGAAGGCTTGCACGTCGATCTCGGCGCGCACCACCGGCAGCAGCGCGTGAGCGGCGGCCAGCAGCCTGTCGTCAGCCTCGGTGAAGGGGCCGGGCTGCGGCACCTGGGCGCCGCAGTTCTTATTGATCATCGACAGCACGCGCTGGACCAGATTGCCATAGTCGTTGGCGAGGTTGCCGTTGATCCGCTGCACCATGGCGGCGTGGCTGAAGTCGCCATCGTTGCCGAACGGGACCTCGCGCAGCAGGAAATAGCGCGTCTGGTCGAGGCCATAGGTGGTCACCAGCTGCTCGGGCGCGATGACATTGCCGAGCGACTTGGACATCTTCTGGCCCTCGATGGTCCACCAGCCGTGCGCGAAGACGCGCTTGGGCGGCTGCAGGCCGGCGGCCATCAGGAAGGCCGGCCAGTAGACGGCGTGGAAGCGCAGGATGTCCTTGCCGACCATGTGCAGGTCGGCCGGCCAGTATCTGGCGTACTTGCCCTCGGTGTCCGGGAAGCCGACGGCCGTGATGTAGTTGGTCAGCGCGTCGAGCCACACGTACATGATGTGGGCGTCGTCGCCCGGCACCGGGATGCCCCACTTGAAGGTCGTGCGGCTGACCGACAGGTCCTTCAGGCCGGACTTGACGAAGGAGATCACCTCGTTGCGTTTGGACGGCGGCAGGATGAAGTCGGGGTTCTTCGCGTAGAACTCCAGCAAACGGTCCTGCCAGGCCGACAGGCGGAAGAAGTAGCTGGGCTCCTCCACCCATTCGCACTCGGCGCCGGTCGGGGCGATCTTCTTGCCCGTCGGCGTGGTGGTCAGCTCGTCCTCGCCGTAGAACGCCTCGTCGCGCACCGAGTACCAGCCGGCGTAGGAGCCGAGATAGATCTCGCCGGCGTCCAGGAGCCGCTTCCATAGCGCCTGCACCGACTGGACGTGGCGCGGCTCGGTGGTGCGGATGAAGTCGTCGTTCGAGTAATTCATTACGCCGACGAGGTCGCGGAAGTTCTGCGACACCCTGTCGGTGAAAGCCTGCGGGGCGATGCCGGCGGCCTGCGCCGACTTCTCGACCTTCTGGCCGTGCTCGTCGGTGCCGGTGAGGAACTTGACGTCGAAGCCGTCCAGCCGCTTGAAGCGGGCGAGCACGTCGCAGGCCAGCGTCGTGTACGCGTGCCCGATGTGCGGCACGTCGTTCACGTAGTAGATCGGTGTCGTCAGGTAATAGGTCTTCGACCCGGCCATGGTCGGTGCTCTCCCGATGTGTCCCAGTCCGGCAGCGGGCCGGATCCCGTTCAGTTGGCGGCCGCCTCGAGTGTCGCCAAGGCGTTCAACACCACCTGCTTGCGGTCCAGATTGGCGGATTCCGCACGCGCGAAAAGGCGCCCGATCTTTTCCCACACCTCCATCCAGCGATCAAGGCCGCGGGCGTTGGCCAGCCGCGTCATCAGCGCCGCCTCGCCCGGCACCACCTCGGCCGGCCAGGCGCCGCGCGCCAGTGACCGGGCGAAGCGGGCCAGCCACCACACCAGAAGGTCGGTCGCGGTCTCGTACAGGCCGTCGTCCTGCTTGCGGGCCAGCTTGTCGCCGAAGGCATGGGCCGCCGGAATGTCCAGCCGCGGCAGAGAGCCCAGCAGACCTATCAGCTCGCGGTACAGCCCGAGCCCGCCGGCGTCGGCCAGCGCCACCGCGCGCCCGATGGAGCCCTCCGCCAGACGCGCCAGCGCCCGGCGGTCGTCCTCCGCGACCTCCGGCCGGTGCTGCGCCAGCAGCCCGACGACCGCCCCCTCGTCCAGCGGGTTCAGCGCCAGCTTGCGGCAGCGTGAGCGGATGGTCGGCAGCATGCCGCCGGGGTTGTCGGAGACCAGCAGCAGCAGGGCACCGGACGGCGGTTCCTCAAGGATCTTCAGGATGGCGTTCAGGCCGGCGACGTTCATGCGGTCCGCGCCGTCGATGACGGCGACGCGCCAGCCTTCCTCGGCGGAGGTCTTGCGCAGGAACGGCGCAATCTTGCGCACGTCGTCGACGGCGATGTCGCGCTTCATGCGGTCGCGCTTCTCGTCCATCTGCCGCTCGACCGTCAGCAGGTCGGCGTGCCCGCCCGACGCCACACGGTGATAGACCGGATGTTCCGGATTGATGCGCAGAGAGGCGGGTGCTTCCGGCGCGCCGAATAGGCCGGCGTCGCCGCCCTGCCCGCCTTGCGCCAGAACGAAGCGGGTGAAACGGTACGCCAGCGTCGCCTTGCCGATTCCCGGCGGCCCGCCGATCAGCCATGCGTGCGGCAGCCGGCCGGAGTTCCAGGCGGCCAGCAGCGTGCGCTCCGCATCCCCATGACCGATCAGGTCCGGGTTGCGGCGCGGGGCGAGCGCGTCGATCTCGACGGGCTCGGCGGCTTTGGCGGCGCGGCTCATGGTGTATCGCTTCCTCTCAGCATGGGGGCACAGTGGCGCATCCGCGCGGCGCGGTCCAGCCCGTTACCGGCAGCGCTGCTGATCGGCCGGCGCGCGCCTCCACACCTCGGTGCGGCCGAACAGCGGGATGCCGACATAGCCGCGCAAGCGCAGGTGGCCGGAGCTGTCTGGCTCCATGGTGCCGCTGTAGGTGTTGCCGGATTCCGGGTCGTAGACCCAGCCGTTCTCCCAGCCGGTGGCGGTGGGCCTGAAGCCGCCCAGCATGGTGATGCCGCACAGGCGGCGGCTGCGCTGCTCGGGCGAGGGATTCTTGCTGTCGAGGCCGGCGTCCGGCCCGGTGCGCTTCTCCAGGTACCAGACCAGCCGGCCGCAGGCGTTGGCGCCGCAGGGCTGGACCTCGATGGCCGCCTCGCCGTTGGTGGTCAGCCAGACGCCGAAGACATCGGCTGGCGCGGCGGATGCCGGCGCGGCGGCCAGGACGGCCAGGATGAACGGGATCGTCGCGCGCATGGGCTCACCTCACCTGTGGTCTGGCAGCCCATAGGTGGGGATCTACCCGGCAAGCGTCAGCCTGTGCGTGACCGTATCGAGGATGACGGCCTGGACAACCTCCACCGGGTGGGCGGCGTCGATCACCGCGCAACGCTCCGGTTCCCGCGCCGCAATGTCCAGGAAGCCGTCGCGCAGGCGCTTGTGGAAGGTCAGGTCCATGCGCTCATAGCGGTCCTCGCCGCCGCGCCGCGCGTTGGCGCGCTCCAGCCCGGTCTCCACCAGCAGGTCGAGGATCAGCGTCAGGTCCGGGCGGAAGTCACCGAGCGCCACCCGCTGCAACGCCTCGATGGGCTCGCGCCCGAGACCGAGGCCGTAACCCTGGTAGGCCATGGTGCTGTCGAAGAAACGGTCACACAGCACCCAGCGGCCGGCGTCCAGCGCCGGCCAGACGGTGCGTTCCAGATGGTCGCGGCGCGCTGCGGTGTGCAGCAGCGCCTCGGTCATGCCGCCCCAGCGGCCGGTTTCGCCGGAGACCAGCAGTTGGCGGATCTCCTCGGCACCGGGCGAGCCGCCTGGCTCGCGCGTCAGCACCACCTCGATGCCGCACGCCCCCAGGGCGTCGGCCAGCAGGCGGAGCTGGGTGGACTTGCCGGCCCCCTCCCCGCCTTCCAGCGTCACGAACCGCCCGCGGGCCATCAGGAGCCCGCGCCGAGCACGAGGTACTTGGCTGCCGCCAGCGCCCGGCCGACGAAGCCCAGCTTCTCCACGTCCGCCGCAGCCACGACCGGCACTTCCTTGGCCGGTGCGCCGGGGGCGACGATGACCAGCTTGCCGACCTGATCGCCCTTCTTGATGGGGGCGGCGACCGGCTGGTTGGCGACCAGGGTCACCTTCATGTTCGGGCGGTCGGCGCGCGCCATGGTGACCTTGAGGTCCTTCGGCACGGTCACCGGCACCGTGTCCTGCGCGCCGAGCCAGACCGGCACCTCGTCGATGGCGTCGCCGGCCTTGAACAGGGAGTAGGCGTTGAACTCGCGGAAGCCCCACTCGATCAGCCGCGCGGATTCGTCGGCGCGCGCCTGCATGCTGGGCAGGCCGTTCACGACCAGGATCAGCCGCCGCCCCTCCCGCTCCGCCGAGGCGGTCAGGCCGTAGCCGGCCGCGTCCGTATGGCCGGTCTTCAGGCCGTCGGCACCGATGCCGCGGTACAGCAGCGGGTTGCGGTTGCCCTGCTTGATGCCGTGGTACGTGAAGTCACGGATGCTGTAATAGTGGTAATATTCCGGGAAATCCTCGATCAGCCGCTGCGCCAGTACGGCCAGATCGTGCGCCGTCATGTAGTGGTTCGGGTCAGGCCAGCCGGTGGCGTTGGTAAGATTGGTGGAAGTCAGGCCGATTTCCCTGGCCCGCTTGTTCATTTTCTCGGCGAACGCGGGCTCCGATCCCGCCAGGCCTTCGGCCAGCACGATGCAGGCGTCGTTGCCGGACTGCACGATCACGCCCTTGATCAGGTCGTCGACCTTGATGTCCTTGTCGAGCTCGACGAACATCTTCGAACCCTGCATGCGCCACGCGCGCTCGCTGACCTTGAACACCCGGTCGAGCGACAGTTCACCCTGCTTCAACGCCTCGAAGACCATGTAAATGGTCATGATCTTGCTCATCGAGGACGGCGGCATACGCTGCTCGGCGTTCTTCTCGAACAGCACCGTGTCGGTCGTCAGATCGATCAGCACCGCCTGCTTGGCGATCGTCTCGATGGAGGCGGCACGCGCCGGCAGCACGAGGCCGGCCGCGACCAGCGCGGCCGCCACGGTGGCGGCAAAGCGGATGCGGACAGCGGTCATAGGAACTCCCTTCAATACCCTCTTTGTCTTCCCAGATGCGGGTCGATCAATCCACAACGATTTTGGCTTCCGTAAGGCCGGCTTGCATGACCTGGGCCAGCACGGTGTCGGCCTTCTCCACGGTATCCAGCGGTCCGACGCGGACGCGCTGAAGCTTCTGCGCCCCCAGCGAGGTCGGCGTGACCAGGGCCTGCTGGCCGATGCTGGTCAGCCGTGCACGGGCGCGGGCAAGGTTCTCGGCGCTGCCGAAGGCACCGACCTGCACATAGATCTGGCCGCCCTGACGCACCGGCAGGTCGACGACCACCGGCGACGGCACGAAGCGCCCTTCCACCACCGCACCAGCCACCGTGGCCGGTGGCAGAATCTCCGCGGTGCCGACGGCACCCGCGCCCTTGGCCGCCGGGGGCAGCGGTGCCGACGGGCCGGAGACTGGCAAGCCGGCCACCTCGATCTTCGAACGCGGAGCCGGCTTGGGCGCCTGCCCGTCGGTTTCCGCCAGGATGGGGGCCGGCGTGCCCTGGCGGGCGGCGGCGGCGAGCTGGCGGCTTTCCTCGGCGAGGATCTGCACGCGCAGCTTGGCGGTGCCGGTCTTCTCGTACCCGAGCAACTGGGCGCCACGCCGCGACATGTCGATGATGCGGTTGTGGGCGTACGGGCCGCGGTCGTTGATGCGCACGACGACGGAACGGCCGTTGTCCAGATTGGTCACCCGAACGAGGCTCGGCATCGGCAATGTCCGGTGCGCCGCCGTCATGTCGTTCTCGTCATAGATCTCGCCGTTGGCGGTGACCTTGGAATGGAAACCCGGCCCGTACCAGGAACCGATGCCGGACTCGTCATAGCCGTAGTCCTCGGCCGGGTAGTACCAGACGCCGTTGATCTGGTAGGGCTTGCCGACCTTGTAGATTCCGCTCTTGGGAAGCCCCGAGCCGGTCGGGGCCGGCGACGACGCGCACGCCGCGAGCGACAGCGCCCCGAAGAGCACCATCGTTCCCCTCAGCATGTGCCCACGGCGCATGGTGCGACCCCTTTCGATTTGGTGGCCGCACTCTAGTCGAGTTACCCCGGTCCGCCAAGACGCCGGGGCGGATCGTCCTAAGGAAGTCGCAACGCCGTCACACCCGGCCCGGCTTCCACCGGGCGCACCGCATCGGCCGCCGGGAACAGCGAGTCGGTACGGTCCATCACGCGGTAGGCCGCCAGCCCGATCCACTCGCGCACGGCGAAGGTCGCCATCGTGAGGTTGGAGTCCAGCTCGAACAGCAGGTAGGGCCTGCCGTCGGTGCGGCTGCGATAATCAACCGGGAAAGGCACCACCGGCCAGCCGATGCGCCGGAAGATGCCGACCGAGCGCGGCATGTGCCACGCCGAGGTCACCAGAAGCCACGTCTCGCCGGGCTTCGGCGCCACGAGGTCGCGGCTGAAGAGGGCGTTTTCCCAGGTGTTGCGCGAATCGTTCTCGAACAGCACGCGCCCGGTGTCGAGCCCGGTCTGCTCCAGCACGGCGCGCATCACTTCGCCCTCGCGGTACTTCCCGCCCCACAGCGAGCCGGAGCCGCCGGTGAACACCAGCCTGGCGTCCGGGTAGCGCCGCCCGAGGTCGGCCATGGCGAGGACGCGCTCGGCGGCGTCGTTGACCGACGGATCGCCGCGCAGCGCGGCGATCGGCGGGTTCACCGCGCCTCCCAGGACGATGATGCCGTCCACGCGGTCCGGCATCGCAGGGCGCGGAAAACGATCCTCGAGCGGCTGCACCAGCCATGCGCCGATCGGAACGATGGTGAGGATGAGGAAGCCGAGCGCCGTGGCCGCCACGATCCGGCGCCCGGTGTGGCGGCGGGATCTGCGCCCGCTGAACAGCAGCAACGCCCCGAGGGCCAGCATCAGCATCAGCAGATTGCCCGGCTGCGCCAGCCCCCACAGGACCTTGGATGCGATGAAGGACACGGCACGCCCGTTCTGTTCAGCGACGCACCGGAGAATAGGCAAGCACCCCGCCCTTGCCCAGCGGAACGAACGGCGGAGGCCGGGTTACCCCTCCCCCGCCCTTCGCGTAGCGGCTTTCGGGCGCTGAGGCGAACCGTGGGAGATAGGGCTTACGCCCCCAGCATCTCCACGGCCTTCTGCAGCTTGCCGCGCGCCTGATCGGCGGCCTCGCGGCGGTCGCGCTGCTCTTCGATGACCTCCTCGGGAGCCTTGGCGACGAACTGCTCGTTGCCGAGCTTGGCGTCGATCTTCCTGATCTCGCCCGTCAGCTTCTCGATCTCCTTCGACAGGCGCGCGCGCTCCTTGTCGAGATCGACGATGCCTTCCAACGGCAGGATCAGCGTCGCCTCGTCCAGCACCGCCTGCACCGATTGCTTCGGGATGGCGCCGTCCAGCGGCCCCGCCGACGCGAGGCGGCCCATGCGCAGGATCAGGTCGCGGTGCGTGGCGAGCCGCTTCAGGCTCTCCGGACCGGGGTCCTTCAGCGTCAGCGCGATCTGCGCGGCCGGCGGCACGTTCATCTCCGAGCGCATGGAGCGCACCGACGAGATCAGCCGCACCACCCAGTCCATCTCGGCCCGGGCGGCCGGATCGACGATCTCCGCCCCATACTCCGGCCATTCCGCGGAGATCAGCCGGTCGGCGCGGTCCTCGGCAAGCTGCTCCCACAACTCCTCGGTGATGAAGGGCATCAGCGGGTGCAGCAGGTGCAGCACCTCGTCCAGCACCCAGGCGGTGGTGGCGCGGGTCTCCGCCTTCGCCGCCTCATCCGAGCCATTGAGAATCGGCTTGGTGAACTCCAGGTACCAGTCGCAGAAGGTGCCCCAAATGAACTGGTAGAGCCCGTTGGCCGCCTCGTTGAACTTGTACGCCTCGATGGCGTCGGCGACGCGCTTGGACGTCTCCGCCAGTTCGCCGACGATCCAGCGGTTCACCGTCTGCGTCAGCCCGGTCGGCTGGAAGCCCGGCACCGGCACCGCGCCGTTCATCTGGCAGTAGCGCGCGGCGTTCCACAGCTTGGTGGCGAAGTTTCGGTAGCCTTCGACGCGGTTCACCGCCAGCTTGATGTCGCGGCCCTGCGCCGCCATCGCCGCCAGCGTGAAGCGCAGCGCGTCGGTGCCGTATTCGCCGATCAGCTCCAGGGGGTCGATGACGTTCCCCTTGGACTTCGACATCTTCTGGCCCTTCTCGTCGCGGACCAGGGCATGGATGTAGACGGTGCGGAACGGCACGTCGCCCATGAAGTGCAGGCCCATCATCATCATCCTGGCGACCCAGAAGAAGATGATGTCGAATCCGGTCACCAGCACGTCGGTGGGATAGTAGCGCTCCAGCTCCGGCGTCTTGTCCGGCCAGCCCAGCGTCGAGAACGGCCACAGCGCCGACGAGAACCAGGTGTCCAGCACGTCCGGGTCCCGGGTCAGCTCGGCGGCCGTGCCGTAATGCTTCTCGGCGGCGGCCCTGGCCGCCTCCTCGGTCTCCTCGACGAACACCGTGCCGTCCGGTCCGTACCACGCCGGGATCTGGTGGCCCCACCAGATCTGCCGGCTGACGCACCAGGGCTGGATGTTGCGCATCCACTCGAAGTAGGTGTTCTCCCACTGCTTGGGCACGAACACGGTCTTGCCGGTCTCCACCGCCTCGATGGCCGGCTTGGCGAGCGTCGCGGCGTCCACGTACCACTGGTCGGTCAGCCAGGGCTCGATGGCGACGCCGGAGCGGTCGCCGTGCGGCACCTTGTGGGTGTGCGGCTCGATCTTCTCCAGCAGTTCCAGCGCTTCGAGTTCAGCGACGACCTTCTTGCGCGCCTCGTAGCGGTCGAGGCCGCGGTAGGCCTCCGGCACGTTGTCGTTCAGCCGCGCGTCGCGGTCGAGGATGTTGATCTGTTCCAGCCCGTGGCGCTTGGCCACGGCGAAGTCGTTGAAATCGTGCGCCGGGGTGATCTTCACCGCACCCGAGCCGGTCTCCGGGTCGGCGTACTCGTCGCCGACGATGGGGATCAGGCGGCCGACCAGCGGCAGCACCACGTTCTTGCCGATCAGGTCCTTGTAACGCTCGTCCTCCGGGTGGACGGCGACGGCGGTATCGCCCAGCATCGTCTCCGGCCGCGTGGTGGCGACGACGATGAAGCGGCCCGGCTCGTTCTCGATCGGGTACCGGAAGTGCCAGAGGTTGCCCTTGATCTCGCGCTGCTCGACCTCCAGGTCGGAGATCGCCGTGTGCAGCTTCGGGTCCCAGTTGACGAGGCGCTTGTCCTTGTAGAGCAGGCCCTGGCGGTACAGCTCGACGAACACCTTGCGGACGGCCTTGCTCAGGCCCTCGTCCATGGTGAAGCGCTCCTTCTCCCAGTCCGGCGAGGCGCCCAGACGGCGGAGCTGGCGGGTGATGGTGCCGCCCGATTCGGCCTTCCACTCCCACACCTTGTCGATGAACGCGTCGCGGCCGAAGTCGTGGCGCGTCTTGCCCTCGGCGGCCAGATTGCGCTCGACCACCATCTGCGTGGCGATGCCCGCGTGGTCGGTGCCCGGCTGCCACAGCGCGTCCTTGCCGCGCATGCGGTTGTAGCGGGTCAGCACGTCCTGCAGGGTGAAGGTCAGCGCGTGGCCCATGTGCAGGCTGCCGGTGACGTTCGGCGGCGGCATCATGATGGTGTAGGGCCTGCCGTTCGACCGGGTGTTCGCGGCGAAGGCGCCCGACTCCTCCCACAGACGGTAGTGCTTCTCCTCGACCTCGGCCGGCCGGTAAGTCTTCTCAAGCATCACAAGGGCTTCCGCTAACGCGTTGACGTCTGACTAGAATTTCTGGGACCGGCGGATCATCCGGTCGATCTCCTGCTGGACGAGGCGCTCGACAACCGTCGGCAGGTTCTCGTCGAGCCACTCCTTCAGCAGCGGCTTCAGCAGCTCGCGCACGACCTCCTCCACGGTGCGGATGCCGACCGGCATCGGGCCGATGGACAAATCGTCACCCAGTTCCCGCGCCAGATGCGTGAAGTGCTGCGAGGCGTCTTCCGCCGTACGGCGCGAGATCAGCCCGGCGTCGAACTCCGGCTTGCGTGCCGCGCGCGGACGTGGCGGC
Source organism: Pseudomonadota bacterium (assembly GCA_023412175.1). Classification (GTDB taxonomy): domain Bacteria; phylum Pseudomonadota; class Alphaproteobacteria; order Azospirillales; family Azospirillaceae; genus Azospirillum. The sequence continues at coordinate 10,794 of JAEYOB010000488.1, forward strand.
GGCATCTCGGTCAAGTCGTCGTCGAAGTCCTGCATCGGCGGCGGCGGCGAAGGCCGGCGCGGCGGCGGGGGAGGAGGAGGAGGCTCGTCCATATCCGCCGGCGGTTCCGGGAACGCCGGCTCCTCGCCCCAGGGGTCTTCTTCCGGCTCGTCCTCGATCGGCATCGGGCGCGAGTCGGCCACCTGCGTCAGTTCGAGAACGTCCTCCTCCTCTTCTTCCTCCTCCATCGCCATGGGCGGCGGCGGTGGGGGTGGCGG
>JAEYOB010000492.1 GCA_023412175.1 Pseudomonadota bacterium
GGCCAGCACCACGGCGGCGATGCGCGGCGCGCGGGGCGCTTCGGGAGTGCCGGCGCGCGGCTGGCCACGGCTGGGGATCTCCGCCAGCAGGCCGCCCACTCCCATGCGCATGACGTCCGCCCGCGTGACCGGCACGCCGGCCGCCAGCCGTTGCAGCACCCAGTCGAAGCCGTTGAGCTTCGGCGAGCGGGCGCAGCCCGGCAGCCCCAGCACCGGCACGCCGTCGAGCCGCGCCAGCAGCAGCAGATTGCCGGGATCGACCGGCATGCCGAAATGCTCGACCGTGCCGCCGGCCCGTTCGATGGCGGCGGGCAGCACGTCGCGCCGGTCGGTGATCGCCGAGGCTCCGGCGACCAGCAGCAGGTCGAGCCCGAGCGGCCGTGCCGCCTCGATCAGCGCGGCCAGCCTGGCCTCGTCGTGCGGGCAGCGCGCCTCGTGCACCAGCGTGCTTCCCAGCGCCGCCAGACGCTCGCGCGTCACCAGCACGGTCTTGTCGAGCATCGGCCCCTTGGTGCCGGCCAGCTCGGTCTGCAGAAGCCCGGCGCGCAGCGGCCGGTAGGGCGCCACCTGGAGCGGCGGCCCGCCGTCGGCCAGCGCCGCCTCGACGCGCTCGACGACGGAGCGCGGGGCGGCGAAGGGAATGATCTTGACGGTCGCCACCATCTGGCCCGGCACGACCTGGGCGAAGGCGGGCAGGGTGGCGATGGTCACGGATTCGTCGATGAGGTTGACCGCCTCCAGTCGCGGCACGTCGGGCACCGCCAGCCCCGCCGCCTCGGCGAACAGGTTGACGCGGCCGGTGAAGGCGGCGGCCACGCTCAGGCCCTCGCCGCGCAACGCTGCCGCGATACGGGTCGCCGCCTCGTCCTCGCCGAGGTCGTCGGCGTCCAGCCGCGCCACGATGACGCTCCCGAACCCGGCGGCCTCCAGCGCCGCCACGTCTTCGACGCTGAGCACGCGGCCCTTCTTGAAGATCAGGCAGCTCTTGCGCACGGAGTGCGCCAGGATCGTGCCGGCGGCTTCCCCGACCGGAACCGGGCCGAAATACATGCGCTCCCTCCCGATACGGCGGCGCTTATGCCTCCGCCTGATTACTTAGAGCGCGTTGCGGCGTGCCGCCACCACCTGGGCGATGACCGACAGCGCGATTTCCGCCGGGGTCTCGGCGCCGATGTCGAGGCCGACCGGGGCGTGGATGCGCAGCAGGTCCGTCTCGCTGAAGCCCTGGTCGCGCAGCCGGTCCATGCGCTTGGCGTGGGTGCGGCTGCTGCCCAGCGCGCCGACGTAGAAGGCCGGGGAGCGCAACGCCATCAGCAGCGCCGGATCGTCCAGCTTGGGATCGTGCGTCAGCGTCACCACCGCCGTGCGGGCGTCGATTCCCAGCGCGGTCAACGCCTCGTCCGGCCAGGAGCGGACCAGTTCGACGCCGGGGAAGCGCTCCGCGGTGGCGAAGGCCTGCCGCGGGTCGATCACCGTCACCGCATAGCCGGCCAGCGCCGCCATGGGCGCCAGCAACTGCCCGATGTGCACCGCGCCGACGATGAGCAGGCGCAGCGGCGGGTTGTGGGCGTGGACGAACAGGCGCGGCCCGTCGTCTTCATAGCCCTCGATGTCGGGGAACGTGACCAGCCCGCTGTGGTCCTGGCGCAGGCTGGCGCGGATCTCCGCAAGATGATGCTCCTCCAGGCCGAAGCCGCCGTGCACCGCGTCGTGGGAAACGAGGCTTTGCAGGCCGGTGCCCAGGTCGGTGACCAGCGCCACCGGGACCTTCCCGGCGCGCGCCTCCAGCAGGCGGTCCAGGATGTCGCGCTTTATTCCGCCGCCCTGGCCGCCCTCCTGACCGCCGTTCTGGGCCACCGCCTCGACGTAGACCTGAACCTTGCCGCCGCAGGCGAGCCCGACCTCCCACGCCATCTCGTCGCTGACGCCGAAGGACAGCAGGCGCGGCTCGCCGTCCTCCATGGTCTTCTGCGCCTCGTGCACGACGGCGCCCTCGATGCAGCCGCCGGACACCGAGCCGACCATGGCGCCGCTCTCATCCACCGCCAGCTGGCTGCCCACCGGACGCGGCGATGAGCCCCAGGTCGCCACCACGGTGGCCAGCGCGACCCGGCGCCCTTCGCTGCGCCAGCGCGCCGCCTGTTCGAGGATGTCGTCGCTCATGCGCTTTCCCTCAGCCGACCTCTTTCAACCAGGCCCTCATGCCTTCGTGACGGCGCGGCCCCGTGTGTTCCAATGCTCCGGCCAGGGCCGCGAGGCTGTCCAGGTTGTGCACCGGGCGGAAGTCGTCCACATGCGGCAACAGCACCCGGACACCGGACGATTTCGGCGCGAAGCCCTCCCAGCGCAGCAGCGGGTTCAGCCAGATCAGGCGCCGGCAGCTCTTGTGCAGCCGCTCCGCCTCCCGGGCCAGCCCCTCGCCGGCATCGCGGTCCAGCCCGTCGGTGATCAGCAGCACCACCGCCCCCTGGCCGAGCACGCGGCGGGCCCAGACGCGGTTGAACTCGTGCAGCGTGGCGCCGATGCGGGTTCCGCCGGACCAATCCTGGACGGCTCCCGCCACCGCGTCCAATGCCACGTCCACATCCCTGTGCCGCAGATGGCGCGTGACGTGGGTGAGCCGGGTGCCGAAGAGGAAGCTGTACACCCGGTCGCGGTCGTTGCTCAGCGCGTGCAGGAAGTGCAGCAGCATGCGCGAATAGCGGCTCATGGAACCGGAGATGTCGCACAGCACCACCAGCGGCGGCGGCCGGGTGCGGCGGCGCGAGCGCACCAGTTCCGCCACGTCGCCGCCCTGGCGCAGCATGCGGCGCAAGGTGGCGCGCGGATCGATGCGCGGGCCTTGCGGGTCGGAGCGGAAGCGGCGGGTCGCGGCCTCGGCCACCGGCAGCACGATGC
>JAEYOB010000523.1 GCA_023412175.1 Pseudomonadota bacterium
CCCTCACACTGCGCGCCGGCTGGCGACTGGTCGCCGTGTGCGGGCTGGCGGCGCTGGTGCTGGCGGTGGCCGGGCTGCGGCTGGTGCCGGCGGAGCACACTGCCAGCATGGTCGTCGGCCCGACCGCACGCACGGGAATCGCCGCCATGGGGCCGCGCATGCCCATGAACAATGCCGATGGTGCCTTCGGGCTCGCCGAACCCAGCCCCGTCGACGAGACGCTGTCGGACTTCGCCCGCTTTCTGGAATTGCTGGGCTCGGTTCCCGTCTCGGCGCGGCTGATGGGTGAGCCGGCGCTGGTGCGGCGCCTGTTTCCCGAACGCTGGGATGCCGACGCCGGGCAATGGGCCGCGCCGTCCGGTGCGGCTCCGGCGTTGAAACGGCTGCTGTTGGCGTTCGCCGGCCGTGAGGACTGGGCAGAGCCGCACGCCGAGGCGATGGCCGCGCGGCTGCGCCGCATGCTGGTGGTGTCGCCGGTCGGCACCGGGCCGATGCGGCGGCTGACGTTGCGCCACCCCGACCGTGCCTTTGCGCTCGATTTGCTGGGCCGGCTCGCCGCCGCGGCGGATGAGCATCTGCGGGCCGAGGCCATGCGCCGCAGCGCCGCCCAGGTCGCCCATGTGCGGGCCAAGCTTGCCACCCTCACCCAGGCGGATCATCGCCGGCCGCTGGTCGAACTGCTGGCGGAGCAGGAACGCATCTCCCTGCTTGTCGAGGTCGATCTTCCCTTCGCCGCCGATCCCATCGAGCCGCCCTCGGCGGGGCGGCTGCCGGACTGGCCGGATCCGCTGGTGGTCCTGCCGGCGTCGCTGGTTGGCGGGCTGGTGTTGGGCGTCTTCCTGGCGACGCTGCGGGCGATGCGGCGGGGATGTCCGGCGTGATCCCAATCGTCGTCGTCGTGATGACGCGCAACGAGGCGGTGAACCTGCCGCACTGCCTTGCGCAACTGAGCCGCTTCGCGCAGGTGTTCGTCGTGGATTCCGCCAGCACCGATGGCACGGCCGGGATCGCCGTGGCCTGGGGTGCCACCGTCGTGCCGTTCCGCTGGGACGGGCGCCACCCCAGGAAGAAGCAGTGGTGCCTGGAGCGTTTGCCGTTCGCCCAGGACTGGGTGCTGTATGTGGACGCCGACGAACGCCTGACGCCTGCCCTGGTGGACGAACTGGCGGCGTTGATGACGCGGGGACCGGCGTGCGCGGCGTACGTTGTCGAAGGGCGGCCGGTGTTTCTTGGCCGGCGGCTGCGCTTCGGCGCCGGAAATGCCAAGCTGGCGCTGCTCGACCGGCGGCGGGCGCGCTTCCCGGAGGTGCCGGACCTGGACGTGACGTCCATGTGGGAGGTGGAAGGGCACTACCAGCCGCTGGTGGACGGTCCGGTCGGGCGGTTGCGCTCACCTCTCTGGCACGCCGACGACAAGCCGCTGTCGGCGTGGTTCGACCGCCACAACCGCTATTCCGATTGGGAGGCGGCGTTGCGTGCCGACGGGCGCATGGCCGCGCTGATCGATCTGGAAACCGGTCGGCGCCGCCGGTTCAAACGGCTGCTCCATGCGCTGCCGTTGCGCCCGCTGGCGGTCTTCCTGCACGGCTACGTCCTGAAGCTGGGCTTCCTGGACGGGGCGGCGGGCCTGCACCACGCGCTGGCCCGCGCCTTCTACTACTGGCAGGTCGGGGTGAAAATCCGTCAGGCAGCAGCGTCGGTCGAGGTTTCGCGGTCGCCGCCCAGCGCCTTGACGAGGTCGAAGGTGCGCTTGCGCACCGACGGGTCGTCGATGCGGTAGTAGGCGCGCACCAATTCCAGCGTCTCGCGCCGCGCCATGGAGTCGAACTCCTCGGTCTCGCTGGGCGAGGTCTGGGCCGGTGTCGGCTTGGCGCCAGCCTGCGGCATGTCGTCGAAGAAGAAGCTGACCGGCACCTCCAGCACCTGCGACAGGTTGAAAAGCCGGCTGGCGCTGATGCGGTTCGAGCCGCGCTCATACTTCTGCAATTGCTGGAAGGTGATGCCCACCGCCTCGCCGAGCTTCTCCTGGCTGAGGCCGAGCAGCGTCCGGCGCAGGCGCAGGCGTGCTCCCACGTGCACATCGATGGGATTGGGTCCCTCGCCGCGCCGTGACAGGGTGTGGGGGGAGGGGAGCTTCGACTTGGTTGCGATCATGGGGGCGCTCTCGGGCTGGTCGCAGCCGCCGGTCGGGTGGCTGCCCTGAAGGTAAGTACTGAAACCAAATTTTATGCAACCTCCCGTCGGCATCAACAATATAACGAAGCCGACCCCCGGTTATGGTCATAAACGAAATGAAATGTCTGGTGGTCGGAAACGCCCAATCGAATACAGGGTTGGCAAATACCGCTTGATTGCAGCCGTGCAACATTGTGTTGCCCTTATCGCTGCACATGGCAACCGACCGATGCCGAGCAGCTCGCGCCGCGCCCTGGTCTGGTCGCTGCGTCCAAGCGCTGCTTTACGTTGCGAAATCCCGCCATGCGCGAAGATGCACAGGGGAAATTCAAGCTGTTTCACCGTCCTGCCCGCTGCCAGCGCCTGCAGAGTGAAGGCGTAATCCGCGCCGACGGCGTAGCGCGACTCGAAGCGCAGCCCTTCCACGAGCGCCCGCCGGTACAGCATGGCCTGATGGTGGGTGAACATGCCGTAGAAGGCGAAGCGGTGCGACCGCGCCGGCTTGAGCCGCAGATTGCCGTTCACCGAGCGCTCCAGCGCGTCGCCGTACAGCAGATCCCCCTCCGCCACGGCGGCACGGGCGAACACGTCTGGCCCGGCCAGCGTGTCTCCGGCGTTGAGGAACAGCACGTAATCGCCGGTCGCGGCCGCCAGCCCGGCGTTCATGGCGTCGTACAGGCCCTCGTCCGGTTCGGAGCGCCACCAGGCCGGTTCATTGGTGTGCGCTGCCAGCCATGCGGCGGTGCCGTCGGTGGAGGCGCCATCGACGACGATCCATTCCCAATCGCCGAAACCCTGCGCCTGCAGGCTGGCGCGCGTCGCCAGCAGGCCGTGCAGGTCGTTCCGCACCACGGTGACGACGGAGATGCGCGGGCCGTTCATCGTCCAATCACCGAGACCGAGGCTGCGGTGATGGCGAGGCTCGACAGGATGCTGCCGATGCTCTTGGTCAGTTCCAGCCCGTCGAAGGGCTTGGGGTCGCGCGGCACCACGACGACAGAACCGGGCGGCACCGCCGTTACCGTGTGGTTCCATGCGGAGATGGACAAGGGCTGGGCGTGCC
>JAEYOB010000531.1 GCA_023412175.1 Pseudomonadota bacterium
GTGCGGCACCCACGGCCGCGCCTCGAAATCAATGGGGTCCAGCTCGGCGCAGCGCCCGCCCCAGATGGGCGTGGTGCCACCCACCATGCGCAGGTTGACGTCGCCCACGTCGTAGTAGGGGTGGCCGCTCGACGTGCCGGCGGCCAGCGCCTGCAGTTCCGCCTCGAAATCGGCGCCGCCGCTGTCCACCACCAGCACCTCGTGGCCGCACGCCAGCAGGCGCCGCGCCAGCGTGATGCCCGCAGCCCCGGCGCCGACGATGCACACCGGCGCGTCGAACGTCTGCGGTCCGGCAAGGTCTCTCAGGTCGTGCAGCATGGGGAACCTTTGACAACAACCCCCAGTCTGCGCAGCGCGGGAAGGTGGGGAGACATCGGAGAGGATAGACTTCGACCCTAGCACTCTGTATGCGAGGCGACAACGAGGTGCGCCGCCGTCGTCGGGCGCGACCGGGAATGGGGTGGATCCCTTTGGATCAGTACGCGGGACAGCAGGCGGGCGCGCCGCACACGGGCATGCTCGCGCGTGCCTTCAGGAACATGGGCAAGCTGCTGACCGGCAAGGGCGCCAGCGGCCTCATGCAGCTGGGGAGCTTCGCACTGATCGCGCGCGGGCTCGGCCCGGTCGAGTTCGGGATGTTCGCCCTGCTGCAAACGCATGTGCAGTTCCTGTCGGGCGTCGCCACCGTCCAGTCGAACCAGGCGATCATCCACTACGGCGTGAAGCATCTGCTCGCCCGCGACGTCCCGGCCTTCCAGGCCACCATCAAGGCCGGCACCCTGATGGACGTGGCCGGCGCGCTGGTCGCCATGGTGCTCGCCTACTTCCTCGCCCCGGCGGTGGCGCCCTTCCTGGCGTGGGACGACCGCATCGTCTTCTACGCTCAGTGCTTCACGCCGCTGGCGCTGGCGAACGCCATCGCCACGCCCAAGGGCATGCTGCGCCTGTTCGACCGCTTCGACCTGCTGGCGCGGCACGTGGTGGTGACGCCCGCCGTGCGCCTCGCCGGCTGCACCATCGCCTTCCTGCTGGACGCCCCGCTGGCGGCGTATCTGGTCGTCTGGCTGGTCGCCGGCTATGCCGGCGCGGCGGTCGCGCTGGCCATGGCGTGGCGGCAGGCCGCGCGGCGCGGGCTGCTCACCGGCCTGAACACCGATCTGCGCGGGCTGTCGCAGCCCAATCCGGGGATCTGGAAGTTCATGGCGATCTCCAACGTGCATTCGACGCTGGCGCTGGTGCCGAACTACCTGTCGGTCTTCCTGGTGGGCGGCATCGTCGGACCGGCCGCCGCCGGCCTCTACAAGGTCGCGCGGGAAATCGGCACCGCCATGGGCAAGCCGGTGGACCTGCTCAACCAGACCCTCTACCCGGACTTGGCACGGCTCGCCTCGGCCCGCGACTGGCACTCGCTGACGTGGATCGCCGTGCGCGCCGGCCTGATGGCCGGAGGCGCCGCGGCGCTGCTCTACCTGATCGTCCTGCTTGCCGGCGAGACCATCATCGGCGCCCTGTTCGGCCAGGAGTTCGTCGCCGCGACGCCGGTCCTGAGCCTCCTGGTGCTGGCGACGGCCGTATCGGTCACCGTCTTCGCGGCCGAACCGGTGCTCTACGCGCTGGGCCGCCCCGACGTGCTGCTGAAGATGTCCGTGCTGGTCAACGGCGCCCTGTTCGCCCTGATGGCCTGGATGCTCCGGGAGATGGGGCTGATCGGCGCCGGCTGGGCCTCGGTGATCGTCGCCCTGCTGGGCGCCGTGCTCGCCACGCTGTGCACGCTGCTCACCCTCCGCCGGAGCGCCGCGCGGGCCGCCGCTACTTGACCTCCTGGCTGCTGAGGTCCGACGGGTTGGAGGAGCGCGTCGGCTCCTTCGGGTCGTCGGGTTCGCTCGCCAGCGGGTTGGGGCGCGGCACCGGATTGCCCTGAAGGTCGGGCGGCGCGCGGCGGACGGCGGCCAGCGCCTCGGCCAGTTCGGCTTGCCGGGTTTTGGTGCTGGTTTCCGGATTGGGTGAGCGGATGCCCTGGGCGTTGGGCTGGGGCTCCTGGCTCTGCTGGACGTTGGGATCCTTCGCCAGCATCTCCTTCTGCCCGTCCTGGGCGAAGGCGACGGACGCCAGCAGCAGGCAGGCCGCGCTCAGCGGCAGGATCGCGCGCATGGGAAAGCTCCTCCCGAAGACGGAACAGGTCGCCTGAACAACAGCCGCCGGGACCAAGTCTCCCGTCCGGCTGTTGCCATGGCATGGAGATCACGGAAAGCAGGACCGTCGGGGTGGTGGGGGAGCGCCGGCAGACCGGCAACGTCTGGCAGCCGGAGCGCTGGAGCGCGGTCGCCGTGCTGCCCGGCCAGCCGGACGCGGCTCCGTGGACGGTGCTGGAGTCCGGCGAGGGCTGGGCGCGCTGCTATGCCGGCGCCGCCGACGTCACGCTGTTCGCCAGCGAGACCGACAACTACAGGCACAATCTCGGCGGGCCGCGGCCGGCTGTCTTCGTAATCCTGCGCCGCGACGGGGCCGAACCGGGCCTGCGGCTGCTCGCCGTCACGGTCGATCCGGGGGAGATCGACGCCCACTCCGACGCCGGCGACGACCTGATCGAGGCGTTGCCCCTGCCGCCCGGCCTCGCCGCGTGGATGCGGGAGTTCGTGGAACGGCATCACGTCGAGCGTCCCTTCCACAAGCGCCGGCGCGACCGCGCCGACCCGGAGGCGCTGGCGCGCCGCCCGATCCTTCATACGGAGCAGGACGATGGCTGAAACGGAAGGCTTCCTCGGCCGCTGGTCGCGCCTGAAACGGGAATCGGAGCAGCCGCAGGCGGGGGAAAATCGGGCGGAGGACGTGCCGCCGGAAGACGCATCGCCGCCGGAAGCCCTCCGGGAGGAGCCGGAGCGCGAACCGCTTCCACCGATCGAGAGCCTGGGCGCCGACAGCGACTACACGCGCTTCCTCGCCCCCGACGTGCCGGTGGAGCTGACGCGGCTGGCCTTGCGCAAGGCGTGGGTCAGCGACCCGAAGATCGCCGATTTCCGCGGCTTCGCCGAGTACGACTGGGACTGCAACGCGCCCGGCTACGGCCAGCTGCGGCCGACCGACAACATCCGCGACCTGCTGGACGCCGTGTTCGGCGATACCCCGCCGGAGCCCCCCGAACCCGTCCCGGTGGCGGAGGAACCTGCCGAAACGCCGATCGCCGCCGCCGGGGGAAGCCCCGCTCCGGAACAGCGCGAACAGGGCAGCGAGACATCCGACGCGCAGCGCTGTTGACGCTTTTTGAGAGCAGCGGGGCAACACGAGAGAGCGGATGGCGGTGCTTTCCGAACGGATGGTGGTGGACGAGGCTGACCGGCTGCGGGCGCAGGCGTACACGCTGCTGGCGCAATTCCTTGCGCGCCCGCCGTCGCGGGCGCTGCTGGACGCCGCCGGGGCGCTGAGCGGCGACTCCTCTCCCATGGGCCGCGCGCTGGATGCACTGGGCACCGCCGCCCGCAATCCCTCCGAAGACGACGCCGAACGCGAGTTCAACGCGCTGTTCATCGGCGTGGTGCGCGGCGAACTGGTCCCGTACGGCTCCTATTACCGGGCCGGCTGCCTGAACGACCGGCCGCTCGCCGAGGTGCGCGGCGACCTGCGCGTCCTGGGCTTCGAGCGCTCGCCCGGCGTGGCCGAGCCGGAAGACCACATCGCCACCCTGTGCGAGGTCATGGCGGCGCTGGTCGAAGACTCCGGCCTGCCCGCCCAGAAACGTTTCTTCGACCGCCATCTGGCGCCGTGGGCCGGCCGCTTCTTCGCCGACCTGGAGCGCGCCGGGGCGGGGCGGCTGTACCGGCCGCTGGGCACCGTCGGCCGGCTGTTCATGACCATCGAAACCGACGCCTTCGCCATGCTTGCGGCGCCGGGACACGACGCGAGGCAGGGAGGATATTCCGATGACGCAGGACGGGAACAAGCCCGGGCTTGACCGGCGCGACCTGCTGAAGGCCCTGGGGCTCGGTGCCGCCGGTGCGGCGGCCGTGGCGGCGGCGCCCACCGTGGCGGAGGCCGCCGAGACGCCGCAGGAGCAGGTCAAGCAGCGCTACAGCGAGACCGAACACGTCAAGCGCTTCTATGCCCTGAACCGTCTGTGAGGGCCCCTGTGAGGGGAGGAGACCGGCCATGTTGATCAAGCGTTCCTCCGGGACCGCCCCGCGCGGGCACCTCGCGCGCTCCCTGGCATCCGGTGTCGGCGGAAGCGTCAGCCGGCGCGGCTTCCTGCAAAGCTCCGGCCTTGCGGCGGGCGGCATGGCGGCGCTGGGCGCGCTGCCGGCGGCGATGATCCGCAAGGCGGAGGCGGCGGGGCCCATCCCCGGCGCCGAGGTGGTGACGCGCAAGAACATCTGCACCCACTGCTCGGTCGGCTGCACGGTGATCGCCGAGATCCAGAACGGCGTGTGGACCGGCCAGGAGCCGGGCTGGGAAAGCCCGATCAGCCAGGGCACGCACTGCGCCAAGGGCGCCTCGGTGCGCGAGCTGACCACCGGCGAGCGGCGGGTGAAGTACCCGCTGAAGCTGGTGGACGGCGAGTGGAAGCGCCTGACCTGGGATCAGGCCATCGAGGAGATCGGCGACAAGCTCATGGAGATCCGCCAGAAATCCGGCCCCGACGCGGTGTTCTGGCTGGGCTCGGCCAAGTTCTCCAACGAGGGGTCGTACCTGTACCGCAAGCTGGCGGCGTTCTGGGGCACCAACAACGTCGACCATCAGGCGCGCATCTGCCACTCCACCACGGTCGCCGGCGTGGCGAACACGTGGGGGTACGGCGCGATGACCAACTCCTACAACGACATCCAGAACTCCAAGTGCCTGGTCATCATCGGCGGCAACCCGGCCGAGGCGCACCCGGTGTCCATGCAGCACATGCTGCGCGGCAAGGAACGCAACCGCGCCCCCTTCATCGTCATCGACCCCCGCTTCACCCGCACCGCCGCGCACGCCACCGAATACGTGCGCATCCGGCCCGGCACCGACATCCCGGTGGTCTGGGGCATCCTCTGGCACGTCTTCGAGAACGGCTGGGACGACAAGGAGTACATCCGCCAGCGCGTCTACGGCATGGATCAGGTCCGCGCCGAGGTGAAGAAGTGGACCCCGCAGGAGGTCGAGCGCGTCTCCGGCGTTCCCGGCGAGCAGTTGAAGCGCGTCGCCGAGGCCATGGCGAAGAACAAGCCGTCCACCCTGATCTGGTGCATGGGGGCGACGCAGAAGACCGTCGGCACCGCCAACGTCCGCGCCTTCAGCATCCTGCAGCTGGCGCTGGGCAACATCGGCATCGAGGGCGGCGGCGCCAACATCTACCGCGGCCACTGCAACGTGCAGGGCGCCACCGACTTCGGCCTCGACGTCTCCACCCTGCCCTCCTACTACGGGCTGGCCGAGGGCGCCTGGAAGCATTTCTGCCGCGCCTGGGAGGTGGACTACGAGTGGATGAAGAGCCGCTTCGCCTCCAAGGAGCTGATGGAAGCCAAGGGAATCCCGACCACCCGCTGGTTCGACGCGGTGCTGGCCAAGAAGGAGGACCTGGAGCAGCCCGACAACCTCAAGGCCATGATGTGCTTCGGCCACGGCGGCAACACCGTCACCCGCATGCCGGAGATGGTGAAGGGCCTGGAGAAGCTGGAACTGCTGGTCATCGCCGACCCGCACCCGACCACCTTCGCGGCGATCAGCGCCCGGCGCAACGGCAGCTACATCCTCCCGGCCTGCACGCAGTTCGAGACCGACGGCTCGCGCACCTGCTCGAACCGCTCCATGCAGTGGGGCGAGAAGGTGGTCGAACCGATCTTCGAGTCCAAGGACGACTACACCATCATCTACCTGCTGGCGAAGAAGCTCGGCTTCGCCGACGAGATGTTCAAGCACATCACGGTGGAGGGCACGCGCCCGGTGCCGGAGGACATCCTGCGCGAGATGAACCGCAGCTGCCTGTCCACCGGCTACACCGGCCAGTCGCCGGAGCGCCTGAAGCTGCACATGAAGCATCAGGCCGACTTCGACAAGATCACCATGCGGGCCGAGAGCGGCCCCTGCAAGGGCGAGTACTACGGCCTGCCCTGGCCGTGCTGGGGCCATCCGGAGCTGAAGCACCCCGGTTCGGCCATCCTCTACGACACCTCCAAGCACGTCATGGAGGGCGGCGGCGTGTTCCGCGCCCGCTTCGGCGTCGAGCGCGAAGGCGTCACCCTGCTGGCCGAGGGATCCTACTCCAAGGGCTCGGAGATCCAGGACGGGTACCCCGAGTTCACCATGGCCGTGCTGAAGAAGCTGGGCTGGGACAAGGACCTGACGCCCGAGGAGATGCGCGTCATCAACGCCGTCGGCGGCGACAAGGTGGACGAGGTGAGCTGGCAGACCGACCTGTCCATGGGCATCATCCGCGTGGCGCTCAAGCACGGCTGCTCGCCGCACGGCAACGCCAAGGCGCGGGCGTCGGCCTGGAACCTGCCCGACCCGGTGCCGGTGCACCGCGAGCCGATCTACACGCCGCGCAAGGATCTGGTGTCGCAGTACCCGGCAATTCCTGATCGCCGCGACTTCCGCCTGCCGCAGCTGGCCAAGTCGCTGCAGGCCGGCGCCGTCGAGAAGGACATCCCATCCAAGTTCCCGTTCATCCTCACCTCCGGCCGGCTGGTCGAGTACGAGGGCGGCGGCGAGGAGACGCGCTCGAACCGTTGGCTTGCAGAACTGCAGCAGTCGATGTTCGCCGAGATCAACACCAGGGACGCCGAGCGTCTTGGCATCCGGAACGATGGTTGGGTCTGGGTGTACGGTCCGGAGAACAATTCCAAGGCCAAGGTGCGGGCGCTGGTCACCAACCGGGTAGGGCCGGGCACGGTGTTCATGCCCTTCCACTTCTCCGGCTACTGGCAGGGAGAGAGCCAGCGCGCCGCGTACCCGCCGGGAACCGACCCGATCGTCCTGGGTGAGCCGGCCAACGGCGTGACGACCTACGGCTACGACCCGGTGACGTTCATGCAGGAAACCAAGGTCACGCTGTGCCGCGTGGAACCCGCTTGATGGCCGGCGTGACGGGAGGACCTATCCAATGGCACGCATGAAGTTCCTCTGCGACGCCGAGCGCTGCATCGAGTGCAACGCCTGCGTCACCGCCTGCAAGAACGAGCACGAGGTGCCCTGGGGCATCAACCGGCGGCGCGTCGTGACGATCAGGGACGGCGAGCCGGGAGAGCGCTCGATCTCCATGGCCTGCATGCACTGCACCGACCCGCCCTGCGCCGCGGTCTGCCCGGTGGACTGCTTCTACCAGACGGCCGAGGGCGTGGTGCTGCACAGCAAGGACCTGTGCATCGGCTGCGGCTACTGCTTCTACGCCTGCCCGTTCGGCGCCCCGCAGTTCCCGCAGACCACCAACTTCGGCGGGCGCGGCAAGATGGACAAGTGCACCTTCTGCGCCGGCGGTCCGGAAGCGGACAACTCGCCGGAGGAATTCCAGAAGTACGGCAAGAACCGTCTGGCCGAAGGCAAGCTGCCGCTGTGCGCCGAGATGTGCTCGACCCGCGCGCTGATGGCCGGCGACGGCGACGAACTGGCCGACATCTACAAGGAACGCGTGGTGCGGCGCGGCTATGGTTCGGGCGCGCCGGGCTGGGCCACCGCCTATGTCGCCCGCAACCGCGGCGATGCTTTTGCGCCGGGCCGCGCCACGGGCGGCAGCTGACCGGGAGAGGAGACGGACATGCGGCACCTCAGGCATCTTCTGCTCCTCATGGCGCTGCTGCTGGCGGCACCAGCCGTGCAGGCGCAGCTCAACCAGACGCCCGGCCCCAACTCCCCCACCTCGAAGGATCAGGTGGAGCTGTACCAGCCGCAGCAGGACAAGGTGTTCGGCACGGTCAGCATCCCGGACAAGAAGCTGGGCGTGCTGGTCCAGCCGGAGGGGCGGGAATGGCGGGAGTTCCGCACCGTCATCCTGCGCTGGGGGGCGGCCATCGCCATCCTCGGCATGGCGGCGCTGCTGGCGTTGTTCTATTTCGTGCGCGGCACCATCCGGATCGGGGACGGACGCTCCGGCCGCATGGTGCTCCGATTCGGCGGACTCGACCGGTTCGCGCACTGGACGACGGCGGTGAGCTTCCTGCTGCTGGCGCTGACCGGGCTGGTGGTGACCTTCGGACGGCCGCTGCTGATCCCGCTGGTCGGGCACCCGGCCTTCACCGCGCTGGCCGAATCGAGCAAGACCGTCCACAACTTCCTCAGCGTGCCGTTCGTCTTCGGCATCCTGCTGATGGTCGTGCTGTGGGTCCGCGACAACATCCCGGAAAAGGCCGATCTGGTGTGGCTGAAGACGCTCGGCGGCCTTCTGTCCAGGAGCGGCCGGCACCCGGAGTGCGGGCGCTTCAACGCCGGGCAGAAGGGCATCTTCTGGTCGGTGGTGCTGGGCGGCGGGGCGCTGGCGGTGACCGGATTCATGCTGATGGCGCCGTTCAGCCTCACCGGCATCGGCGGCATGCAGATCACCCACATCGTCCACGGCGTCCTGGCGGCGCTGATGATCGCCATCATCCTGGCGCACATCTACATCGGTTCGCTGGGCATGGAAGGCGCCTTCGACGCCATGGGCACCGGCGAGGTGGACGAGAACTGGGCCAAGGACCACCACCGCCGCTGGTACGAGGAGCAGCTCAGAAAGGAACGCGGCGCCGGCCACGCCCCCGGAATGGGCCACCGCGCCGCCGAGTAGGAGTCGTCACTTGCCGGAGAAGTGGCGTTGCTCGATGGAGCCGCCGTCGCCCACCCGCACGCTGGAGCGGGCGAACGCGTCGTCCGCTTGCCGGCTGAACTCACCCTCCAGCACGAAACCGGCGCCGACTGCCAGCACCAGCACGGCGAGCACGGCAATACCGAAGGCTTTCATGAACTCCCCTCCTGTGCAGCCCCTGTTCCGCCCATCTCAACAGCGGCCAGCGGCACAGATTGCGCATACCGTCAGTTGCGCAAATAGTCCGTTTCGCCGATTGCCAAATGAACGAATACGTGGCCTGATGGAGATGCCTCGAATGTTCAGAGAGCGCATACCAACCTGAGCGGTGGGTCCCAAGGGCCCACCGCTTTCCTTTTTGGTTGGTCAGTCCGTTTCGGCAGGCTCCGGCACGGCGGCCGGCGCCACGGTGGAGGAGCGCTCCGGCGGCCGGACCACCGTCACCGTGCACGGCGCCTGGGCCACCAGCGGCGAGGAGACGCTGCCCAGATAGCGCCGCAGGGCCGAATGCCCGCGCGCGCCCACCACGAGGTGGTCGACGTGGTTGCCGCGCACATAGTCGAGGATGGCGTTGGCGGGGTCCGGCGCTTCCAGCACATGGTAGGTGAGCCGCTCCGGCGCCACCTCCAGCGGCCGCGCCCAGTGCTTCAGCCGCACCAGCGCGCCGACATGGAGGTTGTTGCCGTGCTTGTCCACGTTGAACTCCATGCCGATGCGCGCGATCTTGTGCACCGTCATGCAGGCGAGTCGGGCGCCGGGGGTGCTGGCCAGCAGGGTTGCGACGATCCGCCGCTGCGCCTCGGTAAGGTCCGATTCGCCCTCGCTGAGATCCACGGCGACGGCGATGATCGGCGCACGCGACAGCCGTTCGGAGACCGACGGACGGATCGACGGAGTGCGCATCATCCAGCGCAGCCATTGCCGCGCCACGGTGAAGGCGCTGTCCCGCCGGACGCGCTCGGCGCGGGCGGAGAGGGTGACCTGATCGGGGTTGCGCAGCAGGAACGCCACCTGCGCCGCCGACTGGTAGCGCACCGCCGGGTCCACCTCCAGGCAGCGCAGCACGATCTCCTGAAGCCAGGGCGGGCAGTCGCGGTTGAGGACGCGCGGCGGCACCGGGGCGTGGTAGAGGCGGCGGCGCAGGCCGCGCACCGTCTGCGGGCTGCCGAACGGCAGGTGCCCGGTCGCCATCTGGTACAGCAGCACGCCCAGTGCGAAGAGGTCGCTGCGCGGGTCGTCGCGCACCCGCATCACCTGTTCGGGGGCGATGTAGGCGCCGGTGCCGGCCGGGGTGTGCAACTCCTCGGCAATCAGGTCGGGCCGCCCGTCGAGGCGCGACAGGCCGAAGTCGATCAGCACCGCCTCGCCGCTTGAGCGGAACAGCACGTTGCCGGGCTTGAGGTCGAGGTGGACGAGATGCTGCCGGTGCAGGTCGTGCAGCGCCGTCGCCACCCGCGCGCCGATGTCGGCGACCTCCTCGGCCGGCAGTGCCCCCTTCCCCTCCTTGCCCAGCCGCGCCGACAGCGCCTCGCCGGGCAGCAGTTCCATGACGATGTAGGGCTGCGTGTCGAAGTCGCCGGACGCCACGAAACGCGGCACATGCGGCCCGTCCAGCAGCGGCATGATCATCTGCTCCACCTCGAAGCCGAGGATCGCCGTCGGGTCGTCGCCGTAGCGCAGCAGCGGCACCTTCATGATCAGCGGCTCGGGCGAATCATCGTGCACGACGCGCCACAGCGCCGCCATGCTGCCCTGGTGGATCTTCTGCTCCAGACGGAAGCCGTCGACGACGGCGCCGGGTGCGAGGACGTTCCTGGGCATGCTCGTCACACTCCTTCACGAAGGCGCGCCGCGAGCCGGGGCGGCAGGCCGGCGCGCCGCACCTTGTCCGCCGCTGTTTCGTGATCGTAGGGCACCCTGTAAAAGGTCAGCACGCCGGCATTGGTGTCGAACAGGGCGTAGCATGCCGCCGGGTCGCCGTCG
>JAEYOB010000532.1 GCA_023412175.1 Pseudomonadota bacterium
GCGCGATGGTGTTGTTGCCGTAGCCCACGCGACCACGACTTTGGCAACATGGTCGCAGACCTGCGGGTTTTCCGGCGAATTCTATACTTTTTCTCAGGATACCGGCGCGGTAACGGAACGTTCCACAGGCAGGATGACGGCGACGCGCGTGCCCTGCCCCAGCGTGCTGTCCAAGGTGAGCCTGCCGCCGTGCAGTTCGGTGAATTGGCGGGCCAGCGGCAGGCCGAGGCCGGTGCCGTCGGTGTTGCGGTGCATGACGTTCTCCACCCGGCCGAAGGGGGCGAAGACTGTCGCGATGTCCTCGGGCGCGATGCCGATGCCGCTGTCGGTTACCGTCAGGGTCACACCGCCGTCCGGCCGGCGTTCGGCGCTCAGCGCCACGGTGCCGCCGTCAGCCGTGAACTTGACCGCATTGGACAGCAGGTTCAGCAGCACCTGCCGCAGACGGCGGTAGTCGCCGCGGAGCGACGGCACATCCCCGGGCACCGCCAGTTCCAACCGCACGCCGCTGTTCTCGGCACGCTGGCGCACCAGTTCGGCGCTCTCCTCGACGAGATCGCGGATCTCGATCTCGCTCTCCTGCAGGTCGAGGGTGCCGGCCTCGACCTTCGCCATGTCCAGCACCTCGTCGATCAGTTCCAGCAGCAGGGAGCCGGCGCGGTGGATGTGGCCGAGATAGCCGGTGCAGCGCGCCGAGCACTGCGTGCCCAGCAGCCCGTCGCGCATGCCTTCGGAGAAGCCGATGACGCTGTTGAGCGGCGTGCGCAGCTCATGGCTCATGTGCGCCAGGAAGCGTGACTTGGCGGCGTTCGCCTCCTCGGCCAGATCCTTGGCGTTGCGGAGCTGTTCGCCGGCCTCGGCCAGCGCGCGGGTGCGCTCCTCCACCTTGGCTTCCAGCGTCTGGTTGAGCGCGCGCAGTTCCTCCTCGGCCCGCTTGCGCGCGGTGACGTCGCGCACGGCGCTGAGGATGGCCAAGTCGCCGTCGTAGGCGATGAGCGTGCTGGACACGTCGATGGTGAGCGGCGCGCCGCGCAGCGTGCGGTAGACCTGCTCCATGATCGGGCTGCCGCCGATTCGGTACGCTGTGGCGATGCGTTGCCGCACCCTGTCGTGGAACGCCGGATCGATGACGCTCAGCATCGGCCGTCCCAGCAGGGCGTCCGGCGCGTCGGCCTCCAGCAGTTGTGCCGCCTCGGCGTTGGCATAGAGAATGGAACCGGCGCGGTGGATCAGGATGGCGACGGGCACCGTCTCGACAAGCTTGCGGAAGCGCTGCTCGCTCTCGGTGGCGGCGCGCGCGCTGCGCCCCTGGTGGTCGGCATACCACGCCGCGCCGAACAGCGCCGCCACCGCCAGCGCCAGGAACGCCGCGCCCAGCGTGCGGAACGGCCCCGGCTCCTGCCACGCCGCCGCCTCCCAGCCGTTGATCGGCACCGCCGCGATGCGCCAGCGCCCGCCGGGAAAATGCACATCCAAGCTGACCGGGGTGCGGGCGAACAGCTCCGGCCGGCCGAAGAACACGCGCCCGAGGCCGGTCCGCTCGTCGTTGTCGCGGATCGCCACCTCGATGTAGTTGGGGATCTGGCCCAGCCCGGCCTTGAAGAACAGCTCCGGCGCGTCCAGCGCGACGTTGATCAGCCCGACGAAGCTCTCGCCGTTGCGCCCGTCGGCGATGTAGACCGGCGTGCGGCTGACGATTCCCAGCCCGCCCTGCACCAGCGGCACCGGACCGGCGACGATGCCCTTATGCTCCACGATGGCGAGGCGCACGCTCTCCCATTGCTCGGGTATCGTCCGGTAGTCGATGCCCAGCACGCTCTTGTCCGGGTAGGCGTACTCGATGACGGTGAGCGACGAGGCGGCGATGTTGACGATCTCCGCGTGGTCGGCGAGGACCTGTTGGGCGACGCGGTCGAAGGTCTCCGGGTTCAGCGACGTCTGGGCGCGGAGCAGCGCCTCGAAGCTGCGCGCCGTAAGCAGGGATTCGTTGAGCTGGCCTTCCAGGCGGGAGCGGACGACGCTCAGATCGTGCAGCACGTCGTGCCGCGAAGCCTCCTCATGCAGCTGCCGCTCGACCTTTTCGGCAAACAGGAACCCGGCACCGGCGGCCAGCGCCAGGACGGTCGCGATTGCGTACGTCGCGATCCTTCGGAGCATCCACTCTCCCTATGCCGGCACCACGCCCAGGCACAGCGTAACATTTCCGTTCCAATAGCCGAGCGTGTTTTCCAAGGTTTCCCGACCGCATCCCGACGCTTCGATTCCCGATCGCGCCCGTGCTAAGGTGCCGCCGCCGCGTGACCTGCCACGGCGGCTGTGGCTTTCGTCGTCGTTCATACCCGCATGCTTCATTCCCTTTACCGCGGCCTGACCTACATCGGCGGGCCGGCGGTGCGCCTCTACCTCGACCGCCGCCGTGCGGCCGGCAAGGAAGACCCGCTGCGCCAAGCCGAACGGCTCGGACTTGCCGAGCGTCCGCGCCCGGCCGGACCGTTGGTGTGGGTGCATGCCGCCAGCGTCGGCGAGGCGAACTCGGTGCTGGTGCTGATCGACCGGATCCTCGCGGCGTCGCCGGACGCCGCCGTGCTGCTGACCACCGGCACCGTCACCTCGGCCGAGCTGATGGCCCGCCGCCTGCCGGCCCGCGCCATCCACCAGTATGTGCCGGTGGACCTGCCCGACGCGGTGTCCCGCTTCCTCGACCACTGGCGCCCCGACCTGGCGCTGTGGATCGAGTCCGAGATCTGGCCGAACCTGCTGAGCGAAGTGGGGCGGCGCGGCATCCCGGCGGCGCTGGTCAACGCCCGCATGTC
>JAEYOB010000611.1 GCA_023412175.1 Pseudomonadota bacterium
ACAATAATGTTTGCTCTACACCCCTCGCCATCAATCGCGAAAACTCTCGGCCCATCACCATAGGCGTTGTGGAAAGTTTGCTCCTGGTCGCGCTAGTGGTGCGCGCATTCGTGCAATTCCCCGACAAAAAAGTTTGCTCATATGCGGCGGCTGTCCGCCGCCTGCTCGCGGTCCGCTGGACAACGACGAGGGCGTTCCAGTCGAAGCTGAGCTGGTCCCCGTTTCCCGAACAGTTTGACGGCTAGGATAAGCTTGGTTCAGATCTCCATCACACCGCCAACTCGATGCTGTTCAGGATATCCGCATGGGCCTCGTTCGGCGTCCTGCCGCCGAGCGCCGAATGCGGCCTTTGGGAGTTGTAGTAGGTGATGTCCACCGCCCGAGCCCGTCCATCGAAACCCGGACGCTTGCCTGGGTCGAAATGCCGGTGAAGCGCGGGCTGGTGAATTGGCTGTCCTGGTCGGTGTTGAAGATCTCCGGCCGTCCATAGTGCGCCAGCGCCTCCTCGAGCGCGGCGATGTAGAACTCCACGTCCATGGTGTTCGACAACCGCCAGCTCGCCGCGGACCGGCCCGTAGTGCGCGGAGCGGCTGATCGACACCAGTTCGCACTGGCGGACAATCGAGAGCTGCGGGTGCTCGGGCTCGATCATCTGCCGCCTCCGATCGACGCTCATCGACCGGAGGCCTTGCGCAAAAAGCTTGTCCCCGACCCGATCGGGGGGGCGCGTTCCACCACGAGCTGGCCGATCTTGGCGTGCACCGTCTCGACCTCGGCGGCGTGCGACGCCTGCGCCACCTCCGCCTCGTCCGAGAACACCGCTGGCATGCCCTCAACGGCTTGCCGCTTCCACGCATTGATCAGCGTCTGGTGCACACCGTGCTTGGCCACAAGCTGCGAAACCGTGAGGTCGCCCCGGATCGTCTCCAGCGCCACCTTCGCCTTGATCTCCGTTGAGTACCGCTTTCGATTCCCTGCCATCAGGTCGGTCCTTTCCGTCGGGCGAACCAAGCATATCCAACTGTCCGGGAAACGGGGACCAGCTCACTAAACTACTGGCAATAATCCCGAGTGTTGCAGGTCATTTTTAGGGATCATTCCAAGCTGTTGTCCACAAAGGAACTATGCACCCAACCCTCAACATTTCCTCTAGGTTAACGCGAAGATACTCATCCTCAGCGATCTGATCAAATCTCGCCCAGCAATTGCGAGTACCTGAAATCGTCGATGTCTGAATTAGGCACATATCCACCATTCGAAAGTCGTTGGCCACAGATCTGCAAACTGAATCCAGATCAGCGTATCCGCACATCCCGTACAATTTCACTAGGCTACTGGTGATGGTTTCGACATCTTCCATTGTTATTGGTGGAGGCAATTTGGCTACTTTGGCCAAAATAACCCAAGATGCCGCCGCAAAAAGCCCCCGCTCGCGCCTCTCCTGCGTTTTTTGTTTCTCTATGGTGCGACCGTATTCAGTATTTATTGTTGCTGGCAATGCAAACAAGCGGGCATAGCCGTACTTATGGTGATTTGTGTTGCTATAACACAATTCATTTACTGATATTTCATCATCGAGCACGGCGCCGCGATTCTGTACTCCGGCGCGGTGAACAAGCATGCGTGCTTTGTTAAATGAATGGTCAATATGGATCTGCGTTCCATCGAGCCAATCAAGCCTCCCAAGTAGGTCTTTATGGCTCCACCAGAATTGCATATAAGCAAATTTATGTTGTTCATTATGGTGAGCTGCCCAGACCGACTTGTGCCCCATCCCATCGTTGATGACAACGGCATCCTCCATGGGGATCTTATCGCATACCTGCGTTACGCTCATGCCAATTTGGGCGGATCTCTTGATGAGTTGCTGCAAACACTGCTTTCTGTTCTCCCCGTCATCGGCTCCCTCAATTCCGGTAGGGATGTAGGCAACAATTCCCTTTTTGGTGGCCGGTTGCGTTCGTTGCACCTCAGCTACCATTTCTTTTTTTTCTTCATCCATTAAGTACTGCGGATCAACATTATTCATATGCATTATCCTTTGTGTTTGTCGCATCATCTTTTCTATTCGCACGCCCCAACTCGCGCTAGTCTGGATGGCTCGATTGCGCCAAAGAGGGGCGCTCCTTACAATATCCCTGGCTTGGTGAATCGAACCAGGCAGATCGTGCGGTTCTACAAGCGGCACGATGTGCCTGACGCACGCAACCAGGGATGGAAATTAGGGCGGCGTTTCGGCACCTGCTCGACCTTTGCGCGGGAAGCGTCGCGTGAGGGAGCGGTCTTCAAATTCAGAGAGCGCCATGTCATCGATTGCAACTTGAAGTCGATCATGCCCCAGATTGAATTGGCCTTCCCTGAGCAGATCAATCAGCCCCGCCTTCTCCTCTGCATAGGCGTCCAGCAGTGGTCCGGATATAGTTGCCATCAGTCGGGGCTGTTCGACTTTTTCGTCAGTCTCCACGACGGCGATACGCTCGCCATGTGGTCCAAAAACGGAGCGCGCTACAATGAAGTAGCGAATCATTTCCAGCAGCCTGCTGCGGAGAGACTGCTCTTCCTCCAGCGTGCCTTCCGGCGGGATCGCGATCAGAACAGTACTGCTACCCAGGCTAAGATCTATGCAGTGCAACGCCATATCCCGTAACCGGAATTGCTCCGCGAGGATTTGCGACAGGATCTCGCCGCGCCGTTCATTATTGAGCGTCTGGTCTGCCCAAACAGAGTTCAAATTTTCATTCAGCTTCGAGCGAAGCTTGGCGCGTTGCGCAGGAGTGAAAGCTGCGTCGACAACTTGCAGCAAGAGCGGGAAATCCCCGGTGTCCGGCCGCACGCAATCGAGCCCGATCAGTTCTGTCGCCGCGTCGATGCAGGAGGCGAGTTCCGCCAATAGGATGCCGTTCCAGCCGAGCTCGTCCACGCTCCATCGGACAGGTGATACCTTCGGCTGCGCCCCCCGGTTGATATTGCGGAAGAGAATGCTGCTGCCCTCGATGACATAGCCGTGCGACCCTGCATGAGAGATCGCATTTCGCACCTTAGAATCGTAGCCTCGGAACAACTGCACACTATCGCCGCGCCTGCGGAGATGGGCTTCGACAAACTCGACCTTGTTCAACTCGCCCATCTTAAAGTTTGCGGTGTCGAGATCCGTAAACGTGCCGACGATAAACTCACAGCTCGCTACAAGGATGGTAATGTAGGGATCGAAGAGATCGCTGACGATGAGCCGGTACAGCGCAATCTGGTGCTCCGTTTCCTCAACGCTGCCTTCGGCAATCTCGCCGATGCGCGCCATCTCGCGCGCGACGCGCTGCCAGTTGGGCTGGAGGGTGCGGCGTAGCCGAACCCAGGGCAGAAATACCTCGACGACAAACCGGGCGGGATCAACGCGGTGTGCGTCATGCAGCAGCAACAAGATTGATTGCAAGCGGCTTGCCCAATCCAGGGGAAAGACCGTCCGGCGTAACCTGTCGCTAAGTTCCGCCTTCAGTTCGTCGTCGAGGTCCGCCAGATCGTCGCGCACCATAAGCAATTTCTCGGGCCGGAGCAGTTCGAGTGCCCGGCTAACCTCCTCGGGCGTCGGTGGACTCAGGTTCACGGGATAGCCTCCATCGCACAGGCTTGAAGGATGTGCTCCCACAAGACGCGCAGCTTGCTCAGATTGTAGTTTGCCTTGGTGGCATTTTCGAAAAAGGCGGTGGTGTGACACAATGGTATCTGGTTTTAGATGGCTGGCGCATGAGTTCTCTGACTACCACGGGGTCCGCATGTGCTCCTCGACGTTGCGGTCGGACAACACCCGGACGGCTTCTTCCCAGTTCAGGCCCTCGTCGTCGGCCACGTCGCGCCCGTAGCGCTGCTCCATCGGCGTCCGCACGATGTCAATTCGTGAGGCGAAATACTTCACCTCCTCGCGGCGCCCAAGGACGGCGTCCACCCACTCGTCCTCAAAGGAGTCGGGCAATTGGCCAAGGACGGCGAAGATATCTTGGAAGCGCTCTGACAGCGCTGTGTAGACATCGTCCTCCACAGTGCCGGCGTAGCGCAGGTTCATGACGCCGATGCTATCGCGCGTTTGGCCGATGCGCTGAACGCGGCCTTTGCGCTGCTCCAGTTTAGCCGGGTTCCAGGGTAGGTCGACATTGATCTGCGTGGAGAGCTTCTGGAGGTTCAGGCCTTCGGCCGCGGCGTCCGTACAGCACATAAGCCGGATTTGTCCGTCCCAGACACCACGCTTAATGTCCTCACGCTCGACATGCCGCACGTCGTCGCCGACCCGGACAAAGCTGTTGCCACCGCCGGCGTAGACGGCGATAGGTTCCAGAGGGAAACTGTCGGCAAGGCGGTCAGCGATCCACAGCGCCGTGTCCAGGTACTGCGAGAAGATGACCGATCCACGCTCCAGCCATCTCATTTCCCGCAGGTAGTGCACGATCACGTCGGCCTTGGGGTCGGGCGCGTCGAGCAGATCAGACAGACCGTTTCGCACTTCCGTGAGGAGTTGGCGCTCCTCGGGAGACAGCGTTGGCAAGTCCATCAGCATGGCCTGGATCCGCTCGCCATCTCCGACCTCGGCTTCGGGCATCTCTATCGGTTTCCCGCCCTTGGCCAGCAATTTCGTTGCCGTCTCGTAGCCGGCCTTGACGGATGAGCCAACCCGGCGCAGCAGGATGGTCTTCATAAAGCCCGCGCCGGGACGGTTGCGGGCGTAGACCTCACAAAAGCGCCGGGCCGCCTCGTAGGCCGTCTCAAACGTCAGCCCCATGCGTAGCCCGCCGCCGTCAAGCGCCAGCAGGTTTGCCGGGACAAGGCCGGGTTCGGGATGGATCTCGACGGCTATCCGTTTGAGCAGGCTGCGTTCCTCCAGCATGGGCCGCGAGCGCCGCACCGTGTGGCGGATAATGGGATTGGTCTGTTGGAACAGCCGCGGGAACTCATCCCGTAGCATGGTGCGGTAATCGTGGTCCAAGTCCTCGTACCGAGGGCCGACGACCTCTTGGTCGGAAATGCCGAATTCGGAGCGAAGCTGGCGATAGAACGGATCGTCGCTGGCGGGTGCCAGCGGGTTCTTGAGCAGTTCCCACTGTGTGACAGGATGGTTTGGAAGGCTCCGCTCGCCCGTCATGTAGTCCATGACAGCGGGATCGACCCATTCGTTGCGATAGCCGCTGCTGCGTCCGAGGACGTGTGGCGCCCCTTGGGATAGCATGAAGATGATGTCCCAAAGCTCCACGGCGTGAAGCTGAATGGGCGTTGCTGAGGCGACCAACACGTGCCGAGCCCGCTTCGCGGCTTCGATCATGAAGGCCATAAGGTTGTTATGGCCTTCAATTCCACTGTTGAGATCCCGCTTCGCACGTGCCTTGTGCACCTCGTCCAGTACCAGAATGCCAAACGACATGCGGCTAAGGTGTGCCTTCTCGCCAACCGGGGAGCCGTTGACGATGACGCCCGTGGATACGATGCCAATGCGGGTCGGGCAGCGCACGATGTACTCCGGCCCCCGGCCAGACGCCTCGAAGCCGCGGTTGTCGATCCACGCCTTCTTCGCTGTGGACCACACGGAGGCGGGCAAGCCAAGCATATCATTGAGCTCGACCTGCCACTGCCACATCACCGTCGACGGCACCAAGATCAGGACTGGCTTCTCCTCAGCGTCGAGCAGGCTGAGCACCAGCGCGGCGGCAGCCACTGACAGCGTCTTGCCCAGGCCGACGTCGTCGGCGAGCAGCAGGCGTGCCCGCCCGAACATATTATGGTGATGGATGCAGGTATGGACGAAGCGCTTCTGCCAGGGCCTCAGTAGGTTGCCTGCGAGGTAGAGGGGGCGGTTGACAATGGCCGCAGCTGGAGCAGAGGAGGGATCGGGGTCAGCATCGCGCCACTCGGCGATGTCCTTGTATTCCGTGCGTGCGGCCTGCACCCCTATGGTTCGGACGACGGCATTGGGAAGGTCCACGCCCCGGTCCCAGAACCATACCCATTCCTCACGCACCCATCGGCAGGCGTCGGGGGCGGCATCTTCCCAGACGATCTCGTAGTTGTGGTCCCAGGCGGACCGGCTGTCGTTCGCGCTGCCGACGAACGCGACGGAGGAACCGTCAGCGTACTCAATAACGCCCGCCTTGCCGTGGACGAAGGCGGACGTATCTCCAGACAGCACGCGGACCTTCAGGCGGCCCGAGGACAGCAGGGCGTGTAGCCGCCTGTAACGGTCACGACGGACCAGGGAGTCTAGGCGGTCAGTATCCTGTAGCCAGCGCGACAAAATCGCTTTGTCCAACGGCCCGCCCTGCTTGGCAGCCTTAGCAACGGCGATGTCGTGCGGGTCCAGATCACCATTGCACACAACCAGCACCTCTTCGACGTCCTCCAACTCCTCGCCGGCGATTTCTAGCAGTGACGATCGGAAGTAGCCGGCGATCCGGAGATAGCGCCGGGCGCCGCGTAGTTTGCTGCGCAGCAGGGCGCCGAGATCAGTGCGAAGCGAGGAATGCCGGACAACGGACATGGCCCGCCTCCCTTCAGATGCGGTCCATTTTCAGCCTCAAGCCCTCCACCAAGAGGTCCGCGGCCTTGCTCTCATCCGGCCGCACATGGCGGTTCCGGTCACGAACGAACGCCGCGATGTCGAGAATGGAAGGCTTGTTCTTAGCGTAGTTGTCGGCACGGAATGTGGTCGTCAGATAATTGATGCCTTCCTTCGGATTGTCGTCCTTTTCGTAGATCTTCCAGACGGCGAACAGCACGTGACGGGTCAGTGACGTACCCCATGCCGAGACGCCCAGGTCCTTGCCCTTCAGGTCGAGCGCGCGGGCCAAACGGGCTTTGTTGGCGGCGGTCGAGGACATGAGCGCCTTGTAGTCGTCCACTCCGTAAGATCTCGCGAACGCCTGGAAATCTGCGACCTTGGCTCCTCCCTTGGACTCAATATCGAGCATGCGGAAGTAGAACCGTTCCTCGGCCCCCAAGCTGCCCCACAGCCGCGGCGGGCAGCCGTCCGGAATGAGCAGGTTGTTGGCCACTGAGGACGCGTAATCGATGAGTTCGCGGATGACGCTCTTCTCGCCCCGAGCAAGCTGCCGATAAACGTCGGCACCCACGTCGCGGCGGTCGATGGTCCGGTAGCCCGTGATGACTCGCAAGGCCGAGGCGTATGCGGCCAGCAGCAGGTCACCATCGGTGTACATGCGCCCGCCGGCGCTGTCCTCGCCGACGGCGTTCAGGATGTCCATCTGCTCCTTGACCGCTTCCTCAATCTCTATCTCAATGTCGACGCGCTTGGCGTTGCCGTCCGTCGTGCGCTTGCGCAGGGCGAGCAGGATAGTTCCCTGGACATAGTTGCCCTTCCGGTGCGGTGCGTCGGTTTCGGTGACCACATTCCATGCCGACGACACGCGTAGGCCGGAGGCCCAGGTAATCGCCGCCAGATCCGCCCAGACGCCGGGGTTCTGATGGGTGAACATAATGATCTGCAAGCCGTTGTCCGGCATGCAGTCCGTCATGTTCCCGTATGCCTCGACCATGGCTCGCCGGAAATGCTCGTCTTGGCCTTGGATGGCGAGCGATCTCCGGCTGTCCCATGTCCAAGACTTGAAAGCTTCCGGCGGGTTGGTCATCAACCAAGCGATAAAGAACTCTGTGATCTCGTGATAAACGATCGCATCCGCGTAAGGAGGGTCAGTGATGAAGATGTCGCACGGTTCCTGGACCTTTTGCGCGCTAATTGGCTGGATAGTGAATTTTTGGGCAATTGCCGAGGCCGGATGTTCACCAAGCAAAGAGTTGCAAATATGAACTACGCTTCTCGTGCTATAGCTGTACGACGTGTTTAGTGCCTGATTGTAAAACACGTGTGCCGTGTATTCTCCGGAACCCGGATGCCCCGTATTCCATGTGCAAAGACGGCACGCGTTGTCGACGATTTGGCACAAGTCGATTTCAAGTGCTGGACGCAGACTGTCTTCCATAGCGAAGGCGCGCTTTCGAAACTCTGCTATGGCCACCAAGCTCCTGGGATGGAACAGATGGTGCCAATGGGTCCATCCGCGAGTCCTGATCGGCTCATTCGTTTTTTCTCCGGCTTCAATCGGAGCTATGGGAATGATACCGTTTCGTCGCCACTCAAGCCAAGCCTCGTCAATAGTTCTGATGATGAGATTTTCCCGTCGGTCGTCTTCTTCCGTGTACTCGGAAAAGTAGATTTCCGGCTGTCGACTGAGGACTTCCGGCATGGACCACTGGATGCAGTAAATCCGCTCCTGGAATAGGTCATTGGGGGCCGGGCGGACATCGTCCGCGGACCAGCGGCGCAGGTTTTCGAAGCCGCCTCCGGGTACGTCAAGCGCGGCGGCACGCAACGTGTCAATGGACACGCCGTGCTGGTCGGGATTCATCGGGTGGACGATGCGCCCGCCGCGGAAGGTGCCTTTATCCGCGGCCTCGATTTCCTTGGCAGATACGCCGGAACGGACGCTGATTTGGTACCGCTTGGCGTTGTGGTCGGAAACGAGCTCGGCAATCACGTTCCTGGTTCGGCTCACGACCCAAGACGGCGCGACGGGAACCATCCAACCGGTCCGGGGGCACTTCACCTCCACGCAACACAGGTGGGCCTTGGCCCGGTTAGCGATGGGAACTTCCAAGGCGGTGCCAAGAGGCGCGTGGACGAGGAACAGCCGTCGGCCGCGCTGGATGACGGTTCCGGCGGCAGACTCGTTCAGCGTGTCGTCGTCCGCGCCCTCCTCGACGTCGATACGGTAGCGCTTCTCGGATGGCAGCGGGACGAGCCGTAGGACGGCGCGCTTCCTACGGTTGACGATTCTAGACGAAAGAAGTGGCACCCGCCACCCGCTCCAGGGACACAGGGCCTCGAACGGCGGCGAGGCGGGGGGCGTTACGCCGTCTTTGCTGATCTTCCACTCATCCGCGCCCATTGCCCTGGCGCGGTAAGGTAGTCGCAGGTAGCTGTCGTCTCCGTCGTGCTCGATGCCGAGCGCGGTGATCTCATCGTCCACAGCCTGGATGACGGCGACGCGGGCTTCCTCTAACCTAGCTTTTTCTGCCGGCTCCGCACCAATAATGTTCAGGCCGCCCCAGGTCAGCACGCAGGCTAGGGGGTTCAGATCGGTGGCGACGACGTTGCATCCGCTCCTCGCCGCTTCAAAGGGTATCGAACCGCCGCCGGAGAATGTGTCGCCCACCTTGGGGCGGCGGCCAAACCTCATGACGCCGAGCTGCTCGACCAGCTCATCGACGCTTTCCGCGGACGTCCCCAGGTGCGCGTTGACCTCATCCCAGATGCCGTCATGGAGGCTAGTGTCGCACTCTTCCGGCCGTCGGGAGTAACGCAGGCGCCCATCGAAGGAATACGGTAGGGTAAGGATATATTGAGCGATAAGACGCCGGCGTCCGTCCTGATCGACATCACGTCGCCACGCCGGCACTCCGCGGGGGTTGGTTTCGATTAGATCCCCGTACAGTTCCCAGCCAGGATCGATGTCGGATGCGGAAATTGCCTTGATCCGGCGAGCGAAGCTCTCGTCGTCCATGCCGAGCAGCTTTAAGAAGATGTCCAGATCCTTAGCGTCGTCGCCGGTGGCCGGCAGCAGGGAGGCGAGAACGGCCGCGCGGACTAGGATGAGAGGCTTGCGGCCCTTCCAGAACCCACCAAGGGACGTCAGGGTCTGCCCTGAGCCGGCCTTCCTCTCTTTGTAGCACTCGGCGGAGAGCCGGTTCACCGGCAGCAGCCGTTCGATCAGGGCGGGTGCCCACTTCAGGGAAAAGGGGACGACTTCCGATCGTTCCAGAACGAGGGATTCCATAGTGGCTCCGATTGTCGGCGCGGGATCAGAACGCGGTCAGACCGGCGAGGTCGAGCTTGCCGTTCCCGTCGTCGGGGCGGCCGGAACCCGTCTTGGTGGGCTTGTGCATGTTCGGATTGGCTTTGGGCTTGAGGCTCTGCCGCTCGGCCAGCAGCCCAAGGTCGCCGCCGTCACGGTGCGGCTCAAACGTTAAGGCGTCCCGCAGGGCCGACCGCCACCCTTTGCCGCGCTGGCTGGCGTAGCCGGTAGTCGCGGCGGTCATGGTGTAGAGCCACCAACGCTCCTCGCGCTTGAGGCCAAGCCAGTTCCGGATGGCTACGGGAATAGTGTCATCGGCCACCCGGTCGTCCTCAATGCCCCAGATCAGTGTCAGCAGCTCCTTCCCGAGCAGGCGCTGGACACCATTGTTGCCGGATTGCCAGCGGCCGGACTTTTTGCCCTCCGCCTTGAGAGTGCGGTTCAGCTCCATCCGTGCGTCGTTGGCGACCACCTCCCACTTGTCACGGGAAAGGACGGCGCGCAGGGCACACTCCGGTGCCCATTCGCTTTCGCGGTCGCCGGGTGGGCGCCCGAACACCTCCAGGAACTCGACATCTCCATCCGACGCCTTGGGGATCCGGACCAGAAAGCAATGCTCCTGGTAAATGTCCTCGCAATCGAAGCCGCTCATCGCCTCTACCTTTTACACCTGCGACCAATCCAGGTCCGCGTAGTCAAGGTGCGCCTGGCGGACATAGTTCAGGAACTCGCGCCCGGTGCCGAACCGAACGGCCACATACTGAAGCGTCAAATCGGTAATGCCGGTAATCGCCTTAATGCGGTCAGCCATGTCCTCGAACTGGCCAACCGTCACCTCCATGTCGTCTCCGTAGGAGAACTTACACCACCTCCCGCTGGAGGGGTCGAGGAAGTGGATCGTGCCGCCTGCCACGCCGACGGCGTTGCAGGTTTTGAGCGCCTCCAGCAGTTCGTAAGCTTCTCGCGTCGACGTGGCCTTTCGGCGCGTCCGCAGGAGGACCGGCGCATCCTCGCGCGGCTCGCGCGGCCCGCCGCCACGGCTCCCACCCTTCGGAATCGGTAGCGACACTTCGGCGGACCAGCGGGTACCTTCCTGGCCGATTATGAGGATGGACAGGGCGTCCGCAGGCACCATCACTGGCCCTTGATAGACCGCCCCGTTCTTTGGGCTGGAACCGTCGAAGGACACCCGCGCCAGCGCCACCTGCGGCATGACTTGGATTGTTAACTGGATACCGCCCACAACGGATTCGAGGCTCGGGCGGATCTCGATCTCGGGTTCCCATAGGACGGCCTTGCCAGTCCTGTGCTTGCCACGGCTATCGCTGACCAGAAACCACACGCGGGGGCCGACCGTCTCCCAGCGCCCACCGGAAACTGTCCCCGACTTGCCCGGCTCCGGCTCTCCGATCTCGGACACATGAATGGTGTCGCCGTTCACCGGCGTTACGGACAAGAGGTAACGCGCTCCCTCGCGGTCCTCGACAGCTACCAGAACGCCGGTGGACTCCTCAGGCGGCTCCTTGCAAACGATGTTGCCCTTGCGCTGCCAGAACTTACGCTCGACCGCCGTCCGGACCAACGTCTCCAGCCCGCCCGGTGGCAGCCAGTGCCACTCTGACTTCGCGGCTGCCTTACGCTTCAGTTCGGCATCTGGAACCTCCTTAGCGTCGAACAGAATTTCCTCGGCATCCTGGCGTAGGGTGTCGAACTCATTATCAAACTTCTTCTCGTCGTAGTATTTGCTCCGCTTCGACAAGGCCGCGATGATCTGCGCTTCGCCTTGGTAGTCGTTGTTTGTGAACTCCATCTGGAAGTCCGCGATAGTGCGGAGCTGTCCGCGGGCTGGGAACACGATTGTCTTGAACGCCTCCCGGAGTGCGCTGGTGAACTGCCCGGCCGTCGTCGTCAGGTAATCCACGACCTCGCGGTATTGGGTGCTTGCCTCGCCGTGAACCTTCCTGACGCTGATCTGGACGGCGTTGGCGGCATGGAAGCTTCGAGCAAGCTGCCTGAGCGTGCTGATGGCGTTGCTGTCGGCGGTTAGGACCAGCACGCGGTTTTGCCGCTCGTTGTCCATCCACCAGTTGGTGAAGGCTTCCGGCAGCTTGTTCGCCGGCTGTTCTAGGATGATGAGGGACACGTGGTCCTCAACCGTCTTGAGATCATCAAGTGACGGTAGGGCAAACAAGATGTCGTGATAGACCTTGCTGGAGACCGGCTTGAAGACCTCCCTGAGTTTTTTACGGAGCTCCTCATCGACGACCTCCTCCGCAAGCCCGTTCGCAATCTCCTGTATCTGTGCTGTGACGTTGGCTACGTCCCCGAAGTACAGGCGGTCCTCGCCTGGTGTTCGGAACAGGTAGTGGGCGTTGCTCCGCAGCGCCTCAGTCGCGTCCTTAACGTCCGCCACGCCCACCAGCGGGTCGAGCATGTGCTCGATAATTTCGGGCTCGCGCAGCCCCCGCACAGGGTCCTTGGCCGTGGACAGAGAGGACATCAGAAGCACCTTGGCGACGCCGCTGGCGAGCCGGTTGCCCTTCTGAGAGTCGATGCGTTCGGCCAGCGCGCTGCCCTTAGCCTGAATATCCTCGGTCACAGCATTGGTGTAGTTTCCGTTGATCTTCTTCACTTCTTCCAGCGCGCCGGGCACGTTCAGATCGAGATGCTGGAAGCCAATAAGGAAAGTGTTGCTCTCGTCGTCGTTCCACACGGCCCGCACGGCGTGCCGCAGGATGCGCAGCAGAGCGCGGGTCTGTTGGTAGCCGGCGTTCTCCTTAAAGCGGCCGACAATGTCGCGGATACCGGGATGAAACGGGTAGCTTTCGCGTACCGCCTTCAGCATCGATTCCGGCGTCGCGGCGATGGCGTCCAGTGCCTTCGCCTTCTTCATCTGGTCGACGTACGCTTGGGCAAGATCCTCGACAGCGTCGGGGTCGGGCGTGCCGTCGAATAACTGGGCACAGGCGATTTGGTAGATTTCTGAGGAATTCTGCCGGACCGGGATCAGGTCTTCGCCGTACTTGTTCGCCTGCCGCACCGCGTCGTCGATGATGGCGCGTACGGCAGCCGATGCGTCCCGGTAGACGTCGTCCTTTAGGTTGGTCAGAAGTACACAGCATTGCGGCAGGCTTTCCAGCGCATTGAACAGCCGCTCCAGCGCGACTACGGTCAGCTGCGCTAGGTCGGAGTTGACAACAGCCTGACCGCGGGCGGCCATGAGGTAGTGGGCCAACTCGTCGATCATGATAACCGTTGGGTGCCCTGCCAGCAGCTTCACCCAATCCTCGCGCCCCGGCGCCTTAGCCCCGTGTTGCCAGAATTTGGCGAACTCATTTCCCTTGCCCAGGCTGTCCGCAATGTGTCCCCAGATAAAGCGCTCAGGATCATCATGGCCGTTAAAGACAATAGTCTTCACCTCGCCCAGCTGCCCAATCTGGTCCACGAATTCCTTGGGAAGCACGCGGTGCCGGACGCTCGGGTGCATGGCGAGTATGCCGAAGCACAGCAGGCTGTGCGTCTTGCCACCACCCATGGCCTGTGACAGGTAATAGGCGCCGACATCGGACCTCCCGGCCAAGCGCCGGAATCCGTTCATCACAAGCCGCTGCATGCCCTCAGTGAAGACGTTCCGGGCAAAGAACGCATCTGGGTCCAGCTTCCCTGCTGCCAAATCCGGCAGCCCTGCGATCTGTGCGGCCAAGCTGTCGTTCCAAACCATGCCGCTCGGCTTGCACAGCTGCTTGACCGTTCTGATCGGCATCCGCCTTCCCCCCGCACAACTACCCCAAAAGAACAGAGCGCGCGGATCATGGGTGATTACTCTTTCAGGTGGAAACTGAATAAATTCTTAGCGCTAATAGAGGTGCGCATACCGGGGTATTCAACCGAATCCCGCAGGGTTGCCCAATTAAGGTCTGTCTGGCCTCGCGCTAGAATGCACAAAAACCAAAACGGCTAGGGCGCGTATACAAAGGTCAGAGCCATAGGAGGACGGCGGCGACTGTGATCATGGCAAGATAGTTGGCGGCACGCTTCTCATACGTAAGCGGTGTTTTGGCCCCACCTTCCCACGGGATCGGGGGGCGAGTCTCCCGGATCGCATAATCCGGTGTCCATTCTCCCGGGGGAAGCTCGCGGGGTCAGCCGCCCTGGTCACGGATTCGAAGAGCGCAGTTCGTCCAACCCGAGCCACTCGATCAACCGTGCTGCCCAAACCCTTTGATATCCGACTTCTTCCATTCGCGCATGCCGTCTCAGGATCCGCGGCAGGCGAATGCACACGTAGTCCCGTGGAAACGTACCGTGCTCACTTGCCGGCCATAATCCGCCATTATCGACCAACCCATTGAGCAACTTCTCGATGTTTTCCTCAATGGCCCGGAACGGAAGTCCCTCCCGGCATTTGAGGAGCAACGAGGCCAGCTTCCATCCGCCGGAATGGTCCACATCTAGCAACACCAGAGGTCCCCGGGATGGCGGGCGAATCACGGCAACTAGGCATGGACGGCGGTGGCGACCGCTTATCGAAAAGGCGCGACCGCGCTTTAAGGAACACAGTGAAACGGCGATCGACACCGCAGGAAGGTCCTCTTTCATCAAGCGTAGGGCATCGAGCAGCGGCTTGAGTTCGCCAACGAAGCCGGGGTCAGCCGGTTCCAGCAACTCGAACTCGACCGGCGGCAGCGTGGCGCTCAATCCGGCTTCGGCAAGGCTGGCGGGGACGCGAATGCGGTGCCGGCGGACGCTGGCGGAGGTGCGTTTCCGCCGGCTGGCCTGCGTGGCTTCGCTTTCGACATTGCTCTCTACCTCTCGGTGGTCCTTGCTGGGCACGATCTCGACCACCTTGGTGATCTTGATCTCGCGATCGAAGCTGCTGGCTTTGAACGGACCGGGGAGCACCGACTGGTGGACGTCGGTACGGCTGCCCTCAGAGCATTCGTCGACGACGTAATCGTTGATCTCCCGGGGCTGATCTTGGTCGAGATCCTCCCCGATGCCCGGCGATGCCTTTGGCCGGAAGGTCAGCTTCCGGCGCATCGAAGGATGGGAAAAGCTCAGCGTGTCGCAGGGATGGGTCTTGCCTGAAGCTTGGTAGATTTCCAGTACCAAGGCGGTGTTTCCGTGGCGCACCCAGCGCACCAGCCACTCCGAATCGCTTAGCGGCGGCGGATTGAAGCTGACGTACTTCCTGCTGGCGGACTGCTCCCACACGCTGTCCCACGACTTTCGGCCGTCCTCGTGAACGGCGGTCCAGGCAAACTCCTGAACGAATCCCCGGGACAATGCCGAGGCGGGCATCAGTTTGGTGAAACGCAGGTGGAGGTGACCCCCTAGACGAAGTGGTTCCGGCTGGAAAAGTTCCATGAGCGCACCTCGGCGCATCACCGCATTGGCCATGGTCTTGTTGTGCAGGAACAGGAAGCGGACCAACTCGATCGTCGGGATCAGGACATTGAGGCGGTCGACCTTGTAGCGGCGCAGACGCTGATATTTCAGCGGATGCTCCGGCACGGAGTAGAGCGTCGTCGGGATGCAGGCGGCGGGAACCTCCTCGCCACCGGCGACGTTCTCGATGCGGATCGTCGCCATTTCGCCGCGCACCGGAACGGTGCCCGCGATCCCGTCGATATAGCAGCGTCCCAGGGACAGAAACGGCAACGCCCCGATGGGCAGGTGATGCACGTCGATCCGATCGCTGGACAGGGCCCGGGTGGCTGCGTGTATCTGCCAACCGGCCAAAGGGGTCTGGATGGGGCCGGCCAGCCAAGCCAGTTCGAGGTCTTCTCTTTGATCCTGGAAGGACTTGATGGCGACAACGGGGCGCCTCATCGTTCGGGTGTCCTACTTTCTTGCAGAGCGTCTTCGACCGCAGCCGAGGCGCGTTCCGGCAAGCCGGCGACGCGACGGACCTTCCACGGTGACGCGGTCGCGCCGGTAGCCTCGAGCTCATGCCTTGCCCAACCGATGCGCCGAAGTCGGAACGCCTCGACGCTCTCCGCTACCTCCACCAATGCCGCCACCGTTTTCGGCAGCTTGGTGTACCGCTTGCCGATCCAGCCGCGCCTGCCGACGTGGCGCTCCAGTTCGGCCAGGGTTACGCGCACCGGCGGGATGCGGCCGAGAATCGTGCCGGCCGCAACGCGGAGGTTCGCCGCGAGGCTGAGGTCGATGGCGGCCCAATCGGTGCGCGGACCGGAAGATCGACGGATCGTCGGTGGTGGTGAATGCGCTTCCAGCCAATCACGGTCGTGGCGGTAGAGCCACGTGTGATCAGCCGGCAGGCGGTCGGCGAGAGCCTTGCGTCCCAGTTCCGGTTCACGACGTCGAAGGTCGATCCAGCGGTCGCGACGGATCGGACCGGATGGCGGCTTCGGCAATTGCGGCGACCGACACAGAGGACGCCAAGTGGTGGCGAGGCCGAGGTCGGCGCTGTGCTTGCGCACGGTGTTCGGATCCACGGCCAAAGCCCGGGCGGTGGCCCTCAGGCTGAGGCCGGCGGCAGCGAGGTCGCGCAGGCGACCGTCGAAGCCGGAGTCGGTGATGCGCTTCCGTCTTCCTATGCCGATTGAACCATCCACGTCGGCGACGGAGGCCGGCGCGTACCGGTCGATGACCAGACCGAGCAGTATGTGATGGAGGGGATGGAAGGCGTGTCGGTGTTTGCGGACGATCGCCGCCAGCCAGACCGGATGCGCGACCGCGACCAGGACCCCGCGCAACGGGCCGAGAACGGTATCGAAGGTGTCGCGAAGTTTCTGCTGGTCGACGCGCCCATGAGCAGAGGCAAGACGGCGGTCGATCAAGGCATCCCGATAGCGGGCGGTCAGATCGGCGGACGAGACGCCGATCGGAAGCCTTTCGAGCAAGGCCGCGCTCCGGACGGCGATCGCGTGCAGCAATGGCAGGCAACGTTCATCCTCTTCCCATGATGCCGTGCCGGCGCCATCGGCGCATGTCTCCGCCGTGGCGGCCTGAAATTCATGCTGGCGGCCGAGAGCTGGATGCACGGTGCTGTCGCGAAGCGGAGCGCCATGTTCAGCGCAGACCAGGGCGCCCGGCAATTGGTGGCTTCGCCGCCAATACGGCTCGCCCCAGCGGGCCACGGCCCCGGCGAAGCAGAGCGGGCAAAACCGGAGGGTGTCCGGCGCTGGAACGACGCTGGCGGCAAGGCCGAGCCGGACGTGTACGCTGTCGGTCGCCCCATCGATCATCGCGGTCAGGACCTCACGCACGACCGACGCCGGCTGGAAAGCAACGTGGTACGGGAACAAGGTGAGTTCGGCCGCCAACCGTTCGGGAGCCAAGCATCGCTCTGCTGGGAGTCGGCGGCTGAGAGCGCCAAGATGGCCGGGCAGACCCACCGTCGCGCGGACGGTGCGCTCACCGAAGAGATCGTCGAGCGTCCGTTTCGGGCTGCGCGAAGCGGTGTGGCGGTGATAGCGGGCGAGCACGCTGTAGAGCAGCTCGTCGGGGTAGATGACGGGGAAGTAGGAGACCATTGCCGTCACTCTCAAGCCGCCACGTCCCGCAACGGCGGCTTTATGGCGCCAGCCGCTAACAGGGCGTCGTAACCGGAAATGTCCGCGGCAGAGGCGATGATCACCCGCAGGTCGTTGGGGTCGGAGGGCTGGGCGGCTGGCGCTTTCTTCGGCCGCGCCGGAGACGGCTTGGCAGGCGGGATTTCCGGTTTGTGGCCCTGCAGCTTTTCGGCGACCACCGCCATCAGTTCCAGCGGTCCCAACCCGGGGTTCTGGCTCTTCGCCTGCGCCAGGGCTGCCAGGATCGTCGCCTCGCCATCGGCGGCGGCGACGGTCGCTTGGGGGGAGGGCGCCGTTCCCGCCGCCTCACGCAATGCAAGACGCGCTATCGCGTCCTGGAACACCCGGTTCACGTGATCGTTCAGCGGTTTAAGGTCGTCGAACTCCGCCAGCGCCTCCATGTCGTTGCGTTTGAGGGCGTCGATCATCGGCTTGACCAGCATGAACGACTTTTTGGCGACGTGCCGGAAAAGTGCGACGGTCAGGCGCTCGTCGGTGTCCCGGCCGGCCATGGCGTCCCGAAGAATGACGTGCAGTTGGGTCATCATGTAGAGCTTGACGGCAAGATCGATGATGCCCTGGCTCTCTTCGTAGAGCACGGCACGTAGCTCGTCGGTCAGGGGCGTGTGGGCGTGCGTCCATTGGAAGCGCCACATCCGTTCGACGAAGTAATTCCACGTCTCGTCGTTCTCGAAGCGGGGCCAGTAGAGGTTACCGAGACCGCTCCCGCGTCGCGCTTGACGCAGAGCGCCCTGAAGCACTGGCAGCGCCGCCGGCGTGCCGACGATCAGGACGGGGATTCCGATCGTGTTGACCAACGCCACCAAAAAGTTCAGCAGGTCGTCCCGGTTGGCGCCGCTGGCGCGTGTCAGGTGCTGGATCTCGTCGACCACCAGCAGACCGAGCGCGTAGCGGTCGGCAAGGGCCGCCATGTCGATCAGCATGCCTTCCAGCGAACTCCGGTTGCCGCCGTGCTTGGCCCGGAACCGCTCGTGGAAGAGCCTGTCCATCTCCTGGAAGAAGCTGATGCACAGTTGCTTGGCCGAGCCCTTGTGCGGGCATTCGAGCCGAAGCCAGACGACTTGATCGAGACTGAACGGTTCGGTGTGGCGGATGACCTGGGGGTAAAGGCGCAGGACACGCTGGACGCTCCGGGTCTTGCCGATACCGGAAACGCCGATCATCGCGATGCCGGACGCCGTGGATTCGATCGGGTGCAGTCGAGCCTGGATGTCTTTGCGGAGGACTCGCTCGTAGTCGTTGTGGAGGCGATGAAGGAAGTCGGTCGTGTTGGGATTGCGCCCGAGATAACCCTGCCGGATCAGCATGGAGACGAGAAGCTGGAACTCGATCTGCCGCTCGAGGGGATCGAAGTAGTTGCTGAGGCGCAGGAGGCAGTGGCATCGGAAGTGCGACGGATAGCGCCGCTCCGCTTCCGATTGGGTCGGGAGGTCGATCATGGCCCTGATCGACTCGTCGATGGCCAGGAGATCCGGAAGCCGGTTTATGAATGGGTTGTCCCGGTACTCCGGTAAGGACGGCCGGTCTTCATCGTTGGTCGTCATCGGTCCGGCCCTCCTCGATCCGCCGCATGATGTCTGACATGCTCGGATACGTGTAGTCTTCGGTGGCCGGCGCGCCGGGCGCGAAGGGCACGACCTTGCCGGTGTCAGGTGCCGTGGGCAATACCGTGCGGAACGCCTCCTGAGCTTGGCGGTCGCGGCGTTCTTCGCGTCGGTTGGCACGGATGCCCCTGACCCGCTGGCGGTCGCTGGTTTTCTCGGGAGAGCTGGCGGCGTGGCGTTCCTCCGCCCGGGCGACGATGTCCTTGACGGTCTGGAGCAACTTGATCTTGCCCTGGCTGGAGCGGGGCGTGTGCGCGTTCTTCTGCTGACGCTCCTCTAGCCGGATCTGGTCGATCTCCCACAATGTCCGGTCGCGATAGGCGGCACTGCGCTCGGTGAGGACGCAGGTGATGAAACGGATCCGACCGGCGTCGGCCTGAAGGTGGATTTCGTCCATGCATCGGGGATCGTACGAGACGCGGACCTTCCAGGTACCCTTCTGGCGCGCCTTCTCGAACCAGTGCTCGGTGATCGCCTTCTGGCAGGTGTAGTAGCAGCCGTAGAAGCGGATGCCGTGCGCGGTGACGGTGGCTTCGTCCGAGGGAAGGACGCTGAGGCGAACCAAGTTCTCGGGATAGGATCGCAGGAGGCCGGAGCGCCGGGCGATCCCCCAGTCCCACAACTCGATCGGCACCGGGTTGACGTCGTCGGCGATCATCTGGGCGTCGCGCTCGTACCCGCCAAGACGGTTGTCGTTGTTGTAGAAGAGCACGCAGGAAATGATGATCGCCGTGAAGTCGTCGATGTCGAGCCGTCCGTCCAGGCGATAGTCGGGCGCGCCGCGCTGCCGGAAATCCCCGTCGACGAACCCCGGCGTGTAGGGCTTGAACGCGGCGGGAAGCAACCGGAACCGCTGTTCGACGATGCCTTTCCAGTCGGCGCGGTAAGGAGCCGTGTTCTCGACGCGGACGTGGAAGTTGTTGATCAGCGTCTCCACCGCCGACCCCAGCATCTCGCCGCGGTCGCCGAGCAGGGCGTCGGGCAGATGACGGCACGGCCAGTCCGCTTCGGTGATGTCGATCTTGAACTGGCGGCAGAAGGCGACCTTGTCCGAGGCCGCGTTCGCGATCGCCATCATCGCGCCGACCCACGACGGCCCTTCGAGCCCGACGTAGATGCCGACGATCATTCGGCTGAACACGTCGATCACCACGTAGAGCACCGGGCGGCCGATGATGCGGTTCGGGTTCAAGCGGGAGACGAGGTAAACGTCGGCGATCGTCGCGTCGATCTGGTAGCGGGAGCCGGGCCCGAACACCTCGCTCGTCGACGTGTTCAGCAGTGCCCGCATGTCCTTGTCGTAGACCCTTGGTGTCCGGCGCCGGCGTTCGAGCTGGAAAACGTCATTGTCCTTTTCGAACCAGTAGCGGAATTGCCGGAGCGAGGGATGCAGCGGCCGGAGCACTGGCGTCTGCCGGCCCGTCGCTTCGTCGATCATGTCGTCGGTGTAGTGCTCCGCCAGCAGCTCGGCATAGCATCCGGAGACGTTGATCCGCCGGTTGGCCGCAAAATGGCGCGTGACGACACTCCGGAAGAGAACACGGACATCCGCGTCGACGTTGATGCCATCCACGCCGCAGGCCGTAGGGCGGCCGCGTTTCTTAGTCGACGCCGCCTTGGGCTTGCCCCGCCCGCCGCACCGGTCGTAGTCGGGCAGAACCGCGTTCGGGGTCATCCCGCGTTGCCAGTATCGGCGCAGCACCCGGTACAGACTGTGACGGCTGGCGCCGGTCTCGGCGACGAGACGGAACACGATCCGGCCGCGCTCCTCCGGCCGGAACACCGCCGGCTGCTGATCGACCAGTGGCCTGATCATCGCCCACGCTTTGTCGCGCCGCTCCTTGTGGGCGGGAGGCAGCGAACTCTCGCTGATCGGCGCCAGCCAAGGGTCATCCAGCGTTTCCCGTGCCAAACCGCCGGCGAAGAGTTGCGCCATCTCCTCGCTCTTGCGGAAGACGGGGGCGGCGACCGGATCGGCGACATCGATCATGTAGTAGCCGCCACCGATACGATCGATCCACAGCACCCGTTCCGTCCGGGGCTCGGCGAGGAACTCCACGAGTTGACCGACGCGAAGGATGGTCATGCCGACGCTCTCCCGGTTCTCGGCGCCGCGAGGCGGAAGCGGCCCATCAAGACCTGATCGTCAATGGGGTCCGACAGGTCGCATGCCAGAACCTTCGTCACCAGCAAATGGCGCAGAAGCATCAAGCAGGCGCCGCGATCCAGCGACAGGCGAAGGTCCATCTCCTCGCAGAACCGCTGCATCGTCACATGGGCGCGCGCCGGCACCTCGCGGGCGATCAGCGCGGCCTTCTCCGCGTAGAACCCTGGATAAGGCTGGGTCAGATCGTTGATCACCGCCCAGGCGTGGATGTTTTCGATGTTGCGGGCCAGGGGTTCGGGAATGTCGCGTTCCGTGACGATTCCCCACTCCACGCCTTGGTCGGTCCAGTAGCGGCGCTCGATCTCCAGCTTTGCGACGGTTCGCGGCTCGTCCAGCTTTTCGGCCGGTTTCACTGCCCGGGCAACCTGGAGCAGCCGTCCCTCCCGGATCAGATCGACGACGAAATCCGTCGTCATCACCAGGGGAGCCTTCGACTGGCGGTCGACGGGATGGGGGACACCGATCTCCTCGGCGATCCGCATCGTGGTCGACCGGTCGAGTGGGAACTGTTCACGGATGTCGCAGACCGCGTCCGACCAATCGAGCAAAAGGAAAAGGTCGCGCTCGATATCCGAAAGCAGGTGATGCACCCGGCCCGTCTTCAGGCCGCGGGGCCGGTGCGAGCGTCCACCCGATGGCACGTCGCGGACGGTGAACCACGGCTTGTAGGCCGCGCCACGTCCAGAGCCGCGCCCTTCCTTGTAGAAGCGCGCGATCTTGTTCTCGGTGAACCCGTACCGACTACGAGCCATGCCAACCCCCACGGGGGCGCCTACCTCTTTCGAGGATACGCCAACGTGGGGGAAACGCAAGCTGAGCTATGCGCGGACTTTTTTGTCTATGCGCTCTGGACAGTGGTTACTCAGGTGCAAACTATTTTGCGCATGAGTAAACTTTATTGTACATGCGCAGACTTTATTGTCAGCCGACACAGCTTCCATGGAGCGCCTTCGGTATCACTCCACCGTGACGCTTTTCGCCAGATTGCGCGGCTGGTCCACGTCGGTGCCCTTCAGCACGGCGGTGTGGTAGGCCAGAAGCTGCACCGGAATGGCGTAGAGGATCGGCGCCACCAGCGGGTCGCAGGCCGGCAGCTCGACCGACCAGCGCACGCGCTCGCCCAGGCGGTCCACGCCCTTCTTGTCGGCGATCAGCAGAACCCTGCCGGAGCGCGCGCAGACCTCCTGCACGTTCGACACCACCTTGTCGAACAGCCCGTCCGACGGCACCAGAACGATCACCGGCACCGCCTCGTCGATCAGCGCGATCGGGCCGTGCTTCAACTCGCCCGCTGCGTAGCCCTCGGCGTGGATGTAGCTGATCTCCTTCAGCTTCAGCGCGCCCTCCATGGCCAGCGGGAACATGGAGCCGCGGCCGAGGTACAGCACGTCGCGCGCCTCGGAGACCTCCTGTGCCAGCTCGTGCAGGCGCTCGTCGTGGGCCAGCACCTCGGCGGCGCGGGCCGGGACCTCGCGCAGCGCCTTGGCGATCTCCTTCATGCGGTCCGGCGCGATGGTGCCGCGGGCGCGGCCGACCACCGCGGCCAGACAGGCCAGGGTGGTGAGCTGCGTCGTGAACGCCTTGGTCGAGGCGACGCCGATCTCCGGCCCCGCCATGGTCATCAGCACCGCGTGGCTCTCGCGGGCGATGGTGCTTTCCGGCACGTTGACGATGGACAGGATGTGCTGGCCCTGCCGCTTGCAGTAGCGCAGCGCCTCCAGCGTATCCAGGGTCTCGCCCGACTGCGAGATGAACAGCGCCACGCCGCCCTCGGGCATCGGCGCCTCGCGGTAGCGGAACTCCGACGCGATGTCGATCTCCACCGGGATGCGCGCCAGCGTCTCGAACCAGTACTTCGCCACCAGCCCGGCGTAGTAGGCGGTGCCGCAGGCGACGATGGTCAGCCGCGTCGCCTTGGCGATGTCGAAGGGGAACTCCGGCAGGCTGATGTACTGCGTCTCGGGGTTGATGTAGGCGTTCAGCGTGTCGCCGATCACCTGCGGCTGCTCGTAGATCTCCTTGAGCATGTAGTGGCGGTAGCCGTCCTTGCCGATCAGCGCGCCGGACACCGCCGAGGTCTTGACCGGGCGTTCCACCACCGTGTCGGAGGCGTCGCGGATGGTGGCGCCCTCGCGGGTCAGCACCACCCAGTCGCCGTCCTCCAGGTAGGACAGCCGGTTGGTCAGCGGCGCCAGCGCGAAGGCGTCGGAGGCCAGGTACATCTCGCCCTCGCCGTAGCCGACGGCCAGCGGCGTGCCGCGGCGGGCGCCGATCATCAGCTCGTGCTCGCCGGCGAAGATCAGCGC
Source organism: Pseudomonadota bacterium (assembly GCA_023412175.1). Classification (GTDB taxonomy): domain Bacteria; phylum Pseudomonadota; class Alphaproteobacteria; order Azospirillales; family Azospirillaceae; genus Azospirillum. The sequence goes on from JAEYOB010000611.1 coordinate 23,485, forward strand.
CAGCGAGAAGGCGCCCTCGAAGCGCTTCAGCGCGGCGGAGGACGCCTCCACCGGCGACATGCCCCGTTCCAGGTAATGGGTGACGAGGTGGACGATGATCTCGGTGTCGGTGGCGCTCTCGAAGACGTGGCCGTGGCCGATCAGCTCGGCCTTCAGCTCGGCGTAGTTCTCGATGATGCCGTTGTGGACGACCGCGATCTTGCCGTCGTCGCTGGCATGCGGATGCGCATTGCGGTCGGTGGGCTTCCCGTGCGTGGCCCAGCGCGTATGGCCCATGCCCGTGGTCCCCGACAACGACTCACGGCCGACAGTCGCGATCTGTTTTTCCAGATTCTCCATCCGGAGGGCCTTTTTCTGGATCGCGGTGTTACCGGCGCCGTCGAGGATGGCGACGCCCGCCGAGTCGTACCCGCGGTACTCCATCCGTCGCAAAGCCTCGACGACGATGTCCAGGGCATCGCGCCGCCCCACGTATCCGACGATTCCACACATAGCTAGTCAGCGTACCTGCGTGCGGTGGGACCGATGCGCTCGCGCGCTGCGGAACGACGTGCCGCCGTGCGGGGCGTCACTCCAGGGTCTTGGGGACCACGACGTTCGGTGCCGCGGCGGGTACCGGAGACGCCGCACGACGACGCTTGCGCTCCTTGGCGCCGAGCAGTTTGGCGATGCGGTCCTGCACCTCCGGCGGGTCGTCGAGGTCGACGGCCGGCACCTTGCCGAGAACGGTGTCGGGGTCGGAGAACGCCTGGTACTCGGCGTCCTGCGTGAGCGTGTGCAGCAGGAAACCCGTGGTCAGAGCGCGCACGGCGGTGTGCGTCTTCTTGTCCGCGCCGTTGCTCCCCCACAGCGCACCGATCGTCCGGTGTTCGAGGAGGCCGCGCGACGTCGCGCCGGGCGGGGTGCGCAGAACTGCGCGGTGCTCGTCGTCGGGGGTGTGGTCGGCGCCATACGCCTGCGCGAGCGGGAGTGCGTTGCCGTCGATGGTGTCGAGTTCGCCGATCGCCGACACGATGAGTCCCGGAGCACTCACCCGCCGGGCCGCGGGCAGCAGCGAGGAGGTCGTCGGCGCCGGGAACAGCGCGACCACTCCCCGGGCCTGCGGTTGCGGCTGGCCGTGCAGCACGCCCTCCGACGCGGCCAGCAC
>JAEYOB010000625.1 GCA_023412175.1 Pseudomonadota bacterium
CCTTCGGCCAGCAGGTCGCGCCCGACGATGGCGGCGCGCGGCTCATCGGCGACGGCAAAGGCCTGGCCCGGCGCGTTCGACTTGAACTTGGTGTTGACGCAGCCGGGCAACAGCGCTGCAACTATCGCAATAGCGCCCAACCGTCGCCAGATTTGGCGGGTAGAGGCATTCGTGCTGGTCCGTTCATCGGAGGTCGGAAAGGTGCGCAAGCCCAAGAGGCTGGTATCGGTCGTCGCCATCGTGTCCATGCTGGCCGTGTCGTGGACGGCGCCCGCGGGCGCCCAGCGCCAACAAGAGCTGCAGCTCCTCAGCGACGCCGAGACGGAACATACCATCCGCGAACTGGCGCGGCCAATCTTCACCGCAGCCGGAATCGACCCGAACGCCGTCAACATCATCCTGGTCAACGACCGTACGCTGAACGCCTTCGTGGCCGGCGGGCAGAACATCTTCCTGCACACCGGTCTCCTGTTGCAGACCGATGCCGGTCAACTGCTCGGCGTCATCGCGCACGAGACCGGCCACATCGCCGGCGGCCACCTGATCCGCGGCAGCGAGGCGATGGAAAGCGCCTTCCTGTCCTCGTTGATCGGCATGGGCATCGGCATCATCGGTGGCATCGCATCGAAGAACGCCGGGGCCGGCATGGCCGGCATCATGCTGGGCCAGACCATGGGGCAGAACAGCTTCATGTCCTTCTCGCGCGCCCAGGAATCCTCGGCCGATCAGGCGGGGCTGAACTACATGGAACAGGCCCGCATCTCGGCCAAGGGGTTGCAGACCTTCCTGGAAAAGCTCGACGCGGACGACCCGGTGCTGAACGACCGCGACGCCGCCTACGCCCGCACCCACCCGATGACGCGCGAACGCCTGGACACCGTGCGCCAGCAGGTGCAGCGCTCGCGCTGGAGCGGCAACGGCATCCCCGCCGAGCAGCAGGAGCACTACGCCCGCATCCAGGCGAAGCTGTATGCCTACCTGGATCCGATGGGCGCGTTGCGCCGCTATCGCGCCGATGATCCCGGCGTGGTCGCGCGCTATGGCCGCGCCTACGCCTATTTCCGGCGCGGCGAGGTGAAGCTGGCCCTGCCGCTGGTCGACTCGCTGATCCAGCAGGAACCGCAGAATGCTTTCTTCCACGAAATGAAGGGCGACCTTCTGCTGCAGAACGGCCGGGCGGTGGAGGCCGTGGGGCCGTACCGCAGAGCGGTGAGCCTCGCCCCCGACGCCAACCCGATCCGGGTGTCGCTGGCGCACGCGCTGCTGGAACAGCACGACCCGAGACAGGCGGATGAGGCGATCAAGAACCTGCAGATCGCGGGCAAATCGCAGCAGGGCCAGTCGGCCTTCCTCTGGCGGCTGATGGCGCAGGCCTGGAGCATGAAGGACAACCAGGGCATGGTCGCCTACGCCTCGGCCGAGGAGGCGTTCGCCCGGGGAGACCAGGCGCGGGCCGTCGCCATGGCCGAGCGCGCGGAGAAGCTGCTGCCCGCCGGTTCGCCCGGCTGGTTGCGCGCGCAGGACATCCGCGGGCAGGTCGGCGGCAAGGCTCCACCCAAACGCTGATGGCACGGAATACCGGCGCTTGCCCGACCGAGGGTGCCGGGTCATGTTAGGCCGAGTGTCTTCCGGAGGTTTCTCACCCCATGTTCAGCATCCGTCCCGCCGTCCTTGCCGCCGCCGCGGTGGCATCGGCCGTCCTGTTCCCGGCCGTCCAGGCCCCCGCGCTGGCCCAGGATGTTCCCGCCGCGCAGCGTCCAGCCATTGAAAAGATCGTGCGGGAATACCTGCTCCAGAACCCGGAGGTTATCGTCGAGGCGATCGAAGAGCTGCAGAAGCGCGAGCGTGCCGACGAGGAGCGCAAGGCCAAGCAGGGGCTTGCCCAGAACAAATCCAAGCTGTTCAACGATCCCGCGTCGCCGGTTGCCGGCAATCCACAGGGCGATGTGACGCTGGTCGAGTTCTTCGATTACCAGTGCGGCTACTGCAAGGCGGTGCAGGCCGACGTGCAGCGCCTGATCAAGGACGATGGGAAGCTCCGCTTCGTCTTCAAGGAACTGCCGATCCTCGGTCCGGCGTCGGTGGCGGCCTCCAAGGCGGCGCTGGCGTCCCGCGCGCAGGGCAAGTACGAGGCGTACCACAACGCGCTGATGGGGCACCGCGGCCAATTGGACGAGGCGACGATCTTCAAGCTGGCCTCCTCGGTCGGGCTCGACACCGAGCGGCTGAAGAAGGACATGGAGTCGCCCGAGGTGCAGCAGGCCATCGGCGCCAATCTGGCGCTGGCCGAGCAACTGGGCATCCGCGGCACGCCGGGCTTCGTGGTCGGCGACCGCATCGTGCCCGGCGCCATCAAGCTGGATGACATGAAGAAGCTAGTTGCCGAGGCGCGCAAGGGATGACGATCCACACCGTCGTCTTCGACATCGGCAACGTGTTGATCGAGTACGATCCGCGACACCTTTACCGCCAGTTCTTCGACGACCAGGACGCGCTGATGGAGCATTTCCTGGAGAATGTCTGCACTTCCGCCTGGGTGCTGGAGCAGGACCGCGGCCGTTCATGGGTGGACGGCGTCGCGGCGCTGAGTGCCGAGCACCCGGAATGCGGCGAACTGATCCGCGCCTTCGACGAGCGTTGGCATGACATGGTGCCCGGTGAGATTCCCGGCACGCCCGAAATCCTGGGCGAGTTGAAGGAGCGCGGCGTTCCGGTCTATGCGCTGAGCAACTTTTCGCGAGAGAAGTACCGGTCGTCGCAGGAACGCTTTCCGTTCTTCGGGCTGTTCGACGGTCTGGTCGTGTCGGCCGAAGTCGGGCTGGTCAAGCCGGACCCGGCGATCTGGCATCTGCTGCTGGAACGCTACGGCCTCGACCCGGCCGGGGTCCTCTACATCGACGATCTGGCCGAGAATGTCGCCGTTGCCGAGCGCCTGGGCATGGTCACCCACCATTTCAGCGGCGCCGCCAAGCTGCGCAGCGACCTGGAGGCGCGCGGGCTGCTGTAGCGGCCTTCCCCTGTCGAGCCCAAGAATGTCGAGCCCAAAAAGAAAAGGCGCCATACGGCGCCTTTTCTCGTTCATGGGCCTGTCCGTCAAGACATCAGCCGGTTCCACCAGCCGCGCTTGGGCTTCTCCGGGGTTGGGTTGACCACCTCCGCCCCACGGGCGGCGGCGTTCTCTTCCTGCGCCGGTTCGGCCACCGTCGGGGCTGCAGCCTCGGCGGGGGCGGCTTCCGGCACCGCCTCGGGGGCGGCGACGGCGGCGATCTCCTCGACGACCGGCTCGCTCAGCGTGGTCGGCGTCGCTTCGGCAGCCGGTTCGGCGACGGCTGCCGCAGCCTTCTTGCTGCGCGACGGACGCTTCTTCGGCTTCGGCTCCTCGGTGGCCGCCGGGGGTGCAACCTCGGTGGGCGTCGCCTCGGCAGCGGGTTCCGCCACCTTCTTGCGCGAGCGCGTCTTGCGCACCGGTGCTTCCGGGGCCGCCTCGGCGGGCGTCGCCTCGACAGCCGGTTCGGCGGCGGCTGCCGCGGCCTTCTTGCTGCGCGACGGACGCTTCTTCGG
>JAEYOB010000071.1 GCA_023412175.1 Pseudomonadota bacterium
CCGCGAAGCCGGTTGCCAGCGCCCCGGCGGTCGAAGCCTCGCCGGCCGCCGCGCCGGCCATGCGCAGGAAGGTCGGGCCGGAACCCGGCAGGAAGGCGACCGCTTCGTCGCTCCAGTCAAGCGTGCCGCCCGACTGCGCCCATAGGTGCACGGTCGGGGTCCAGCCGCCGGACACCGCCAGCAGGTCGCAGGGCAGCCGCTCGGCATGCCCGTGCCCGGAGGCCGGCACGATGTCCACCGAGCCGATCCAGCCCCGTCCCTGCGTGGCGGCCACCAGCGCCCCGGCGTGGACCCGCAGCCCCTGCCGGCGCGCCTGCGCCACCAGCGGGCCATCGGCCTGCGGCCGGGAATCGACGATGGCGGCGACGCTGGCGCCGTGCCTCACCAGATCCAGCGCGGCGGCGTAGCCGCTGTCGTTGCCGGTGAACACCACCACGCGCCCGGCCGGCACCACCGCGAAGCGGTTGGCGTAGGCCCGCACCGCCGACGCCAGCATGACGCCCGGCCGGTCGTTGTCGGCGAAGGCCACCGGCCGCTCGATGGCGCCCTGGGCGTAGACGGCCCGCTTCGCGCGGATCTTCCACAGGCGCTGGCGCGGCCCGCGGCGCACCCGCGGGGCGACATGGTCCTGGAGCCGCTCGCACGCCCCGAAAAATCCATGGTCGTAGGCGCCGAACACCGTGGTCCGTGGCAGCAGCGTCACGTCCGGCATGGCGGCCAGTTCGGCCAGCGTCCGCGCCACCCAGACGGCGGGGTCCTGCCCGTCGATCTCCGCCTCCTCCCACAGCAGCGATCCGCCGAACTCCCGGTCCATCTCGGCAAGGATCACCCGCGCCCCGGCCCGGCCCGCTGCCAGCGCCGCGCTCAGTCCGGCCGGGCCGCCACCCACCACCAGCACGTCGCAGTGCGCGTTCAGCGTCTCGTAAGCGTCGGGATCCGGTTCGGCGGGCGCTACGCCAAGGCCGGCGGCTTGGCGGATGAGCGGCTCCCACGTCTTCCAGCGCGGCCACAGGAAGGTCTTGTAATAGAAGCCCCCCGGCATGAAGCGGCCGAACAGCGCGCCGGCCACGCCTGTGGCGTCGAACTCGGCCGAAGGCCAGACGTTGACGCTCTTCGCCTCCAGCCCGTCGTACAGTTCGACCAGCGTCGCCTTCAGGTTCGGCTCGGCGTGGGCGCCGCGGCCGACGGTGACGATGGCGTTCGGCTCCTCGACGCCGGCGGCAAAGACGCCGCGCGGGCGGTGCAGCTTGAAGCTGCGGCCGACCACCGTCGCCCCGCCGGCCAGCAGCGCCGAGGCCAGCGTGTCGCCGCCGTACCCGCGGAAGCCGCGGCCGTTGAAGGTAAAGTGCCGCTCGTCGGAACGGTCGATGCGGCCGCCCGCGGCCAGCCGGCGGAAGGGGGTCACGGCGCCACCTCCGCTTCGTTGCCCACTTCTTCCTTACCCGGCCCATCGACAGCCGGCTTGGGATCGGTCATGCGGTAGACGGCCTTGATCTCGTGGGTCACCGTGTCGCGCGCGACGTTGAACCACTGCTGGCAGCCCATGCGGTGCAGCCAGCGCTCGAAATGCAGGCCCTTCGGGTTGTCGCGCTCGAACAGGTAGCGGCCCCACTCCTCGTCGGAGGAGTCGAGGCCCGGCCGGGCGATGTGGGTCTGGCCGCCGCAGAGGAACTCCGCCTCGTCGCGCGGGCCGCACCAGGGACAGGGGATCTGCATCATGGGTGCTGGTCCTTCAGTGCGCGATGCCGGCCGCCGCGGCCTCGTCGATCATGCGGCCGGTGCGGAAGCGGTCCAGGCCGAAGCCGGTGGTGAGCGGGTGCGGCTGCCCGGTGGCGAGCAGGTGGGCAAAGGTGAAGCCGCCCGCCGGGATCGCCTTGAAGCCGCCGGTACCCCAGCCGCAGTTCAGGTACATCCCCTCCACCGGCGCCGGGCCGATGATCGGGCTCGAATCGTGCACCACGTCGGTGATGCCCGCCCATTGCCGCATCATCCGCAGGCGGCGCAGACCGGGGAACATCTCGCAGAAGCCGGCGACCACGTCCTCGGTGGTGCGGAAGCTGCCGCGCTGGGCGTAGCTGGGGAACAGGTCGAGCGCGCCGCCCACCACCACCTCACCCTTGGGCGACTGGCTGACATACACGCCGGTGGAGGGCGACAGCACCACGGTGTCCAGCACCGGCTTGACCGGCTCCGATACCATGGCCTGGAGCGCGTAGCTGACGATCGGCAGGCGGAAGCCGGCCATCGCCGCCAGCACGCCGGAATGCCCGGCGACCGCCAGCCCGACTCTGCCCGCCCGGATGGTCCCGCGCGAGGTCTCGACGCCGGTGACCCGTCCGCCGTCGCGGAGGAACCCGGTGACCTCGCAGTTCTGGATGATGTCCACGCCGCGGGCGTCGGCGGCGCGGGCGAAGCCCCAGGCCACCGCGTCGTGCCGGGCCATGCCGGCGCGGCGCTGGATGAAGCCGCCCAGCACGGGATAGCGCGCGTCCGGCCCCCAGTTCATCGCCGGGACCAGCGCCCGCACCTGCTCCCGGCTCAGGATCTCGGCGTCGATGCCGTTGACGGTCATGGCGTTGGCCCAGCGCGCCACCGCGTCCAGGTCGTGCCGGCTGTGCGCCAGCGTGACGATGCCCTGCGGGCTGAACATCACGTTGAAGTTCAGGTCCTGCGACAGCCCCTCGTATAGCTTCAGCGACAGCTCGTAGAACGCCGCGCTTTCCGGGTACAGGTAGTTGGAGCGGACGATCTGCGTGTTGCGCCCGGTGTTGCCGCCGCCCAGCCAGCCCCTCTCCAGCACCGCGATGCGGCGCACGCCGTGCTCCTTGGCGAGGTAATAGGCGGTGGCCAGCCCGTGCCCGCCGCCGCCGACGATCACCACGTCGTACTCCGGCTTCGGCTCCGGGGTGCGCCACGCCGGCTTCCAGCCCGTGTGGCCGGTCAGGCCCTGGCGCAGCAGGCCGAGCAGCGAATAGCGGTCTTCGGTCACGATTGCGGCTCCCGCGGGTGTGCCGGCGAACGGTAGCGCAGCCGCGGCCGCTCCTTCAATACAGAACTGTATGGTGCCCTATGCGGCAACGCCGGCTTGCGCCGGTGGGCCGTTCGGCGCTAACGCTGAAGGCCGGGCATGCATCAGGAGGTCAGGCCGTGCGCTTCTCACCGCTCGTCGATCGTGTCGCCGGCAAGGGCGCCGAGGCGTGGAGCATCCATTGGAAGGCGATGCGCCAGCGCGCCGAGGGCCGCGACCTCATCCTGCTGACC
>JAEYOB010000726.1 GCA_023412175.1 Pseudomonadota bacterium
TCGGCGCTCGGCGGCAGGGCGCCGGACGAGGTCTATGCGGACAGCCTGGACGGCATCAACTTGGTGGCGTGATGGAGATCTGAACCAAGCTTATCCCAGCCGCCAAACTGTCCGGGAAACGGGGACCGCCTCATTTGATGGGCGCTCGGTGGCTTCGACCGGGGAGGATTTCCGGCCCTTCACAGAAGAAAATCCCATTTTCCAGTGGGTTGGCCGAGCACCCCGCAGGCCCGGCGCTCCGAGACGTCAAGGGTCTGCTGGACCTGCGCAACACAGGCGCGGCGTCGCTCGGGGCTCAGACGTTTCCCGTGCCGTCTCCTGCAGGATCAGCTTGTCGAGCATGAGGTCGGCCACCGCCTTGCAGCATGGCGCGTCCGCGGCCAACACCGCCGGCATGTCGCCGAATCGCTCTAGGATGCGGTCGTGCAGCAGGCTGTCCAGTGGCACCCGCGCCTAGGGCTACGCTCTGCTGGAGCGGATCAAGGCCCTGAAGGCGGAGCTCGGAAGCGTTCTGGCCTGGTGAGGGCGATAGCCCGCGGCGCCGATCGTGCGAATTCGCGCGCGATCGGCCGGAACGAGAGACACCCCGACTGGGAACGGGCTACGCCGGCTCCAGGGCCACCCGCTCGCCCGCGAGGGAATGGACCTTCACGTTATGAGGGGCCAGGGCGCTCACCGCGGAATCCACGACATACTGGTGGTGGGTGAAGAGGATCACCTGGGTCTTCTTGCCGAGTTCGGCCAGCGCCCGAATGCCCGGGATCGTCCGTTTCTCGTCGCTCGTGATGAAGAGGTCGTCGGCGATGAAGGGGAGGGGCTCGGCTGTCTCGACGTACCGCTCGATCGCAGCGATCCTCAGGGCGAGGTACAGCTGATCCAAGGTGCCGTCGCTCATGCCGGAGAGCTGCAGCTGGCTGCCATCGCGACGGTAGGCGACCAAGGAGGGGCGGGCCTCGTCGGCGTAGTCCACCGACAGGCGCGTGATTGGGTTGTCCGACGTCCCGGCCATCGCTGCGAAGATCGCACTGGCCCTTGTCACGAGCGGATCCTGGTTCGCGGCGCGGTAGCGCTCGATCGCTGCCGTCAGGATCACCGACGCCGCGCGCAGCCGCATCCACCGGTCGGTCAGGGCTCCCATCTCGGCTGCGGCATCGTTCATCCTCTGCACAGCGTCGCCGATGCCCTGCTGCTCCTGGAGCCGCTTCACCTCGTTCTGGGCATGGGCCAGCGCCTGAGCGACGGCTTCGAGCTCCTCCTGCAGCCGGCCCGAGTCGGCCTCGAGCTTGAGGGTCTTCGCCGCGGCGCCGTCGGCATCGGTTGCGTCGGCTTCCTTCCGGAGCTCCTCTTCGCCCAGGCCGCCGCCTTGGCTGGAGAGGTCCGCGAGGACCGCCTCCAATTCCTTGCTCTTCTGACGGCGGTCCGCGGCACGGCGGGACAACGCGACGACGTCATCGTCCTCGGTCAACCCGTACCTCAGACGCAGTCCGGAAACGTCCTCCGCAGCGTCCTCGAGGTCCGACAGCGCTTTGGCGTGGGCGGCTTCGGCGTCCGCCACCCGGCGTTGGGCGTCGGCGAGCCGGGCTATCAGGCTGCCAGCGTCGCGGAGCCGCTCTTGGAGGACGGGGACGATCGTCGTCACGTCGGCCTCGGGATCGAGGTCGGCCGCCCCGTCCCCGAGGTCCTCGATCAGGTTGCGGACGGCTTCCTGGTAGCTGCCGACGGAGTCCTGCAGTTGGTCGCGGCGCTTGCGCGTCTGCGCCAAGTCGGCCTCGAGGACCTCAATTTCCCGCCAGACGTCCAGGGCCCCCTCCGCTTCGGCGACGGACGCCGTCGCGGTCAAGCCGATCTGGGACATAGTCTCGGACCACGTCGTTCGCCATTCGGCCATCTTCGCCTCGGCGTCCAAATGCGCCTTCCGCCGGGCCTGTTCGCCGCGGGCGCAGTCGGTTGCGGCCTTACGAAGGGCGATGAGGACCGTCCAATCGTCCTTGGCTTGGGTGCAGGCAGCCTTCACCCGAGCCAGCAGGAGATCGGTGGTGAAGGCATCCGGGTCGGCGACCCCGAATTGCTCCGCCAAGGGGATCAGTAGATCGCGCGCTTCCTTCTCCTCCTGCATGCGGGTATCAAGGGCGCTCGCCGCTTTGACCAGCGCTTGGCGGAGCCTGAGCACTGCGTCCTTCTGGGCCAGCCAGCCGCGCATCTCGGTCGGAGTCCCGAATTCGATCCGGGTCGACGCCCAGAGCTCCTCCCAGCGGTGGCGCGCGTCCTCATGGCGCCTTCCGATCTCTTCGATGTCCCGGTCGTCCGCCTCGATGTCGGAGCAGGTCTTTGACAGCTGCGCCGTCAGGCTGGCGTACTGCTGGACCCGGACAGCTTCGCGCTCCTTGCCGTCGACGAGGTCGTCGGCAGTCTGGACGGCGGCTTCGTAAGCCGTGACGATGTCCCCGTCCGGTGAAAAACCGTCGAGCTCTGAGGCGTCGACGGGGACATCGTCCACATGGCGGCAGCGGATCAGGCGCCAGCCGCTGTCGCGATGGGTTCGGGCCGCCGCGATCG
>JAEYOB010000737.1 GCA_023412175.1 Pseudomonadota bacterium
GTCGGGCACCACGCGGTTGACCAGCCGCATCTCGCGCGCCAGATCGGCGCCGAAGATCCGGCCTTCCAGCAGGATCTCCAGCGCGAAGGGCCGTCCGACCACGTCGAACAGCAGCTTCAGCTCCGGCAGCGCCATGGAGATGCCGAGCCGGCTGACCGGCACGCCGAAGCGGCTGGATTCGGTGCAGACCCGCAGGTCGCAGGCCAGCGCCACCGCCAGCCCGATTCCCGTGCACGGCCCGTCGATGGCGGCCAGCGTCGGGTGCGGGCAGTCGCGGATCTGGAACATGATGGCGTCCATCAGGTCGCCGTAGGCCTGCGCCTGTTCCGGCGAGCCGCGCTCGCTCTCGAACTCCGAGATGTCGGCGCCGGGACTGAACGCCTTGCCGGCGCCGCGCAGCACCACCACGCGCACCGACCCGTCGGCCGAGAGCGCGGTGATCGCGTCGCGCAGCGCCAGCCATTGCGGCTTGTCGAAGGCGTTCAGCCGTCCGGGGTTGCTGAGCAGCACGGTGGCGACGACGCCGTCGCGCTCCACGGTCACGGTGCCGGCCATGCGGCGGATCTCCTGCCTGACGTTCGGGGGCCGCGATGGTCGGCCGCGCCGCCGGGCCGGTCAAGAGCTTTACCGGAACCGCCGCGCTCCCCATAGTTGGAAGGCAGTTTGGAAGGGGGGACGATGCGACACCGTCTTGGCGCGCTCACGCTGGCCCTGTGCCTGATGGCGGCTCCGGCACTCGCCGCGCGCGACACGCTGACCATCGGCCTCAGCCAGTTCCCGGCCAACTGGCACCCCTCCATCGAGGCGATGGCGGCCAAGCACTACATCCTCGACATGGCGCGCCGGCCTTTCACGACGTACGACGCGGACTGGAATCTGACGTGCATGCTGTGCACCGCGCTGCCCAGCGTCGAGGCCGGCACGGCGGTGCTGGAAACGCGGGCGGACGGCAGGCAGGGCTATGCCGTCACCTACACCATCCATCCGCAGGCGGCCTGGGGCGACGGCACGCCGATCACCACGAAGGACGTGCTGTTCACCTGGGAAGTCGGCAAGCACCCGCAGAGCGGCTTCACCAACGCCGACCTGCACGCCCGCGACATCGTCGGCATCACCGCGAAGGACGACAGGACCTTCACCGTGCACCGCGAGAAGCCGCTGTGCACCTTCGCGGAGATCAACGACTTCGCCGTCCTGCCCGCGCATCTGGAGAAGCCGGTGTTCGACGCCGACCCGGCTGCCTACCGCCAGCGCTCCAAGTACGAAACCGAAACGACCAATCCGGGGCTGTGGTACGGCCCCTACCGGATCGCCGCCGTCGAGCCCGGCGCCCATGTGGTGCTGGAGCCGAACCCCACCTGGTGGGGGCCGAAACCGCCCTTCGGGCGCGTGGTGGTCAAGGCCATCGAGAACACCGCGGCGCTGGAGGCCAACCTGCTGTCCGGCGGCGTTGACATGATCCCCGGTGACGCCGGCCTGCCCTTCGATCAGGTGCTGGCCTTCGAGAAGAAGCACGGCAGCCGGTACACCGTCATCTTCAAGCCGGGCCTGTCCTTCGAGCACATCGACCTCAACCTCGACAACCCGGTGCTGGCCGACCAGCGGGTGCGCCGGGCGCTGCTGCTGGCGGTGGACCGCGGCGCCGTCTCCAAGCAGCTGTTCGACAGCCGGCAGCCGGTGGCCGACAACCAGGTCAACCCGCTCGACCGCGTCCACGCGGACGATATCACGCGCTACCCCTACGACCCGAAGGCGGCGGCGGCGCTGCTGGACGAGGCCGGCTGGACCGGGAAGCGCAACGGCATCCGGGTGAACGCCAAGGGCGAGAAGCTGTCGCTGGAGATCATGACCACGGCCGGCAACCGCTCGCGCGAGCTGTTGCAGCAGGTGCTCCAGGCGCAGTGGAAGCAGGCCGGCATCGAGGTGCGCATCGTCAACGAGCCGGCGCGCGTGTTCTTCGGCCAGACCCTGCGCGAGCGCCGGCACAAGGCGATGGCGCTGTTCGCCTGGATCTCCTCGCCGGAAAGCATCCCGCGCACGACGTTCCATTCCAGCATGATCCCGACCGCCGCCAACGGCTGGGCCGGGCAGAACTACCTCGGGTTCCGGAACCCGGAGATGGACAAGGTGCTCGACGACCTGGAGACGGTGTGCGAGCCGGCGGCCAACAAGCGCCTGTGGGCGCGGCTCCAGCAGATCTATGCCGAGGAGCTGCCGTCGCTGCCGCTGTTCTTCCGCGCCGACCCCTACATCCTGCCGAAATGGATCGACGACGTCGTGCCGACCGGCCACCAGGGCTCCACCGCGCTGTGGATCGAGCATTGGACGGTGAAGGAGTGAGGGAGCGGCAAGGTTGGGCACCCTCCCCCGCCCAGCGGGGGAGGGTTGGGTTGGGGGCGCACCGGTGACCCGCTTCCTCGCCTCCCGCCTGCTCCAGGCCGCCGCCGTCCTGCTGCTGATGAGCCTGCTCATCACCGTGCTGATCGCCCTGATGCCGGGCGATCCGGTGGACCTGATGCTCGCCGGCAACCCGCGCGCCACCGCCGAGGATGCGGCGCGGCTGAAGGCGCTGCACGGCCTCGACCGGCCGCTGTGGGAGCGGTACGTCAACTGGCTGGGCGCGGCGCTGACCGGCGACTTCGGTTACTCGCGGCTGTTCTCGCAGCCGGTGCTGGCGGTGTTGGTGCCGCGGCTGGCCAACACGCTGATGCTGCTGGGGGCGGCCTTCGTGCTGGCGGTCGCCATCGCGCTGCCGCTGGGCGTCTACGCCGCCCGCCACCAGCACTCGCTGGTGGACAACGCGGTCAACCTG
>JAEYOB010000806.1 GCA_023412175.1 Pseudomonadota bacterium
ACCTGGAGGCGGTGGTGGGAGCCGTCCTGTTCGACCGCCGCGCCGCCGGCTACGCGCTAACGGCGGAAGGGCAGGCGGTGCTCGACCTCGCCGCCGGCATGGATGAGCGGGCCCAGTCCATCCTGCGCCGGGCCGGGCGCGATGGCGGGCTGACCGGCACGGTGCGGCTGACCGCCACCGAAATCGTGGGCGAACGCTTCCTGGTGCCGCGCCTTGCCGCGTTCCGCCATGCGCATCCGGGCATCGACCTGGAGGTGATGACCGACCACCGCACGCTGAGCCTGGCGCGGCGCGAGGCCGACGTGGCGATCCGGCTGGCACGGCCGGAGGCCGGGGAGCTGGTGACCCGCCGTCTCGCGTCCATCGCCTACGGGCTGTACGCGGCCGCGGACGCTACGGACGCGGTGATCGGCTACGACGATTCCCTGGCGCATGTGCCGGAGATGCGCTGGCTGGCCCGTCACGCCGCGGGCTGCCGGGTGGCGTTCCGCTCCAACAGTCTGGCGGCGCAACTCTCCGCGGCACGTGCCGGGTTCGGGCGGGCGCTGCTGCCGCGCTGGCTGGCCGAGGCGGAGCCGGGGCTGGTGCCGGTGGCTCCGCCGGCCCCGCTGCCGGAGCGCGAGGCGTGGCTGGTGGTGCATCGTGACCTCAAGGACGTGCCGCGCGTGCACGCCCTCATCGACCATGTGGTCGCGGTGTTCGCTGCCGAACGGCCGTTGCTGGCCGGCTGACCGCCTATGCCGTTCACTATGGTGCGGCCGTCCGGCCTCTGCTGAAGGTTGACGGCGTTCGGTCGTGCCGCCGACTTGCCGCGATACCGGCAATGCTTACGTGGATATTGAGGCCCGGCCCCCGCTATTCCGCCAGCGGTGCCGGGCCCGGCAAACATTAGCGATGGAGGCCGGCAATGACCGCGGTGGCAATCCTGGCCTGGTACGCCTGCGGCGTCGGCGGCTTCCTGTATTGGTGGCGCGAGGACTGCGAGGTGGATGGCGTGGTGCTGGCCGACTCGCTCGTCTTCGGGATCATGGGACCGTTGAACCTGCTGACCGGCTATATCGTGCACCGTTTGCTGGGCGGCCGGCGGGTCGAAGCCGAGGCCGGCTGGGACTTTGCAGGGCCGCACCTTCATCGGTGACCCGCTGTCCGGGATCGGATGAGCACCCGGCTTTTCCGACAGGGATCAATTCCGGATCCCGTGTGTTGCTGAAGGAGAGGTACCGCGGCGGAGCCGCTGCAGCCATGGAGGTGCCGCCATTGCGGTGCGGCATCCCTCCTGCGCTGGCAGGATGCTGCGGGGTGATGGGATCCTGTCTGTGGAGTGACGACGCATGTGGGATTTGCTGTTGGCGGGCGCCGCCTGGTACCTGTGTGGTGTGGTCGGCTTCCTGTACTGGTGGACCGAGGATTTCCGTGTCGAGGGGCGGACGCTCGCCGACGCGCTGGGTTTCGGGATCATGGGGCCGGTCACCGTCCTGGGCGGCTGGCTGATCCACCGCGTGATGCTGGTGGAGGACGAGCGCGCCCTGAAGCCGATTCCCATCCGCATCGATGAGAACCGCCGCCGCCCGCGGCGGTGACGGATCACGCGATGCGGCGCACCGGCATCGCGTCGGGCGCACCGCTGCCGGCTTCGGCCGTCGCCGGGATTTCCACGGTGAAGATGGCGCCGCGGCCCGGACGCGAGCGTACACCGACCCGGTAACCCAGAAGGCGCGTCAGCCGCGCCACCGTCGCCAGCCCCAGGCCGAGACCCTTGCTGCGGTCCCGCTCCGGGTTGTCGATCTGATAGAAGTCTTCGAAGATGAGGTGCATGCGGTCAGGCGGGATGCCCGGCCCGGTGTCCTGCACCTTGATGACGGCGCCGCCGCGCGCCGGGCGGCAGGTCAGGAAAATGGTGCCGGACGGCGTGTATTTGAGGGCGTTGTGCAGCAGGTTGCGCACGATGCGTTCCAGCATCGCCGGATCGCTCTCGACGCTGAGCGGGCACAGCCTGACCCGCAGTTCGAGCCCCCTGGCGTCGGCTTCGATGCGCAGTTCCCGGCCGATGCGGTCGAGGAAGGATCCGAGATCGAGCCGGCGCATCTGCGGCTGCGCCGCGCCAGACTCCAGCGCCGCGATGTCCATGATGGCGTTGAGCAGGCGTTGTGCCGCGTCGTACCCGTTGCTGGCGCCCTCCACCAGCCGCCGCATGGAGCCGGCGGCAGCGTGTTCGGAGATCAGGTGCAGGTAGATGCCCACCGTCTGCATGGGCTGACGCAGATCATGGCTGGCGGCGGCCAGGAAGCGGGTCTTGGCGGCGTTGGCGTGCTCCGCCTCGGCGCGGGCGCGCGAGATTTCGTCGTAGCTGCGCCGCAGCGCCGCCGCCTGCTCGCGCTCGGCCAGCAGCGACCGGGTCACCATCACCAGCAGCACGCTGATCGCCATTCCGGCCACCAGCACCGCCAGCGGCG
The DNA here is from genome assembly GCA_023412175.1 of Pseudomonadota bacterium. GTDB lineage: Bacteria > Pseudomonadota > Alphaproteobacteria > Azospirillales > Azospirillaceae > Azospirillum. Next base: position 2,454 of record JAEYOB010000806.1, read on the forward strand.
TGCGCCGGTCCACCGACGCCTCGAAGCCGGGAGTGGCGACGATGTCCACCGTCCACGTCTGCCCGAAGACGTCCACCGGGGTGGTCAGCCGGCGGGTGCCGGCATCGTCCGTTCGCCCCGCGTAAAGCAGCGAGTCCGGCGTCGCGGCGGCGCCGTCGTAGATCGAGACGTCCAGGTAGTCCTTGACCTGGCCGGTCATCAGCTGTCCCACCAGGTCGCCCATGCGGAACGGGCTGTAGACGAAGCCGCGGACGGCGTGCCGGCGGTTCTCGGCCGTGTCCAGCGGCAGGCTGCGGTCGTAGACCGGCAGGTAGATGAGGAAGCCGGGCTGTTCGTCCCGGCCGGTCTCCTGCACTAGGCGGACTTTGCCGCTGGCCGCCGTGCGGCCGGTCTCGCCCGCCCGCTCCATGGCGGCGTGGCGCACGGGATCGGTGCTCATGTCGTAGCCGAATGCGCGCAGGTTGCGGCCGGTGAACGGCTCCAGGTAGACGATCGGGAAATAGTCGCTGCGCGGCGTGTCCGGCTCTACCCGATAGTCGGGGAAGCCCTCCGCGTGCACCGCCGCCTCGTGCCGGGCGAGGTCCCAGGGCGCCACCCGCTCGGCGAAGCCGATGCCCTGGATGCCGGGGTATCGCTCCTCCACCTTCAGGGCCGCAACATAGGTGCGCCATGCGTGACGGGGGACATGGCCGCCGCCCGCGTCCATCAGCGCCACGCCGCCGCGCAGGATCTGCTCGTAGCTGTCCATGCGCGCAACGATGGCCCCGGCGAGATCGCGCGCTTGGGCGCGGAAACGGGAGTCGGCCAGCCGTTCCGCCTGCTGGTGCAGCAGCCACGCCGCCAGCACGGTCAGCAGCAGGCTCAAACCCAGGACCGCAATCGCTTCCCAGGATGGCGGCCGACGGCCGGGGTGGGACGGGTCCGGCCCGGTGGCGGCCATTACGCCCCCGGATGAATGGCGCGGGCGAGCACGGCTTGGAGGTGCGGCGGCAGGACCGGCTTCTGAAGGACCGTGACCCCGCTGGCCCGTGCCTCGTGCAACCCTTCGGTGCTGGTGTCCCCGGTGATGATGATGCTGGGCACGTCGGCCCCGACCATGGCGCGGATGCGGCGGATCGCCTCGACGCCGGTGCGCCCTTCGCGCAGGCGATAGTCGGCGACGATGGCTTGCGGCGCTTCGTCGGCGCTGGACAGCTTGTCCACCGCCTCGCCCTCGCTCTCCGCCGCGAGCACGCGATACCCCCACGCCTCCAGGAGGACGTTGAGCGCGAGCAGCACCGTCGTTTCGTCGTCAATGATGATGATCAGGGCGTCAACTCTCTGGATCTCGGGTCTCCCGCGGGGCGGTGGGAGCGTGTGGATTCGACGGCGTGGATTTAACATAGGCAGACACCCTGTCATTGCCATAAGACCTCTGTCATGCACGCGACGCAGGAGCGCGGCAGGAATCGGTTGTGATCGTTCGTGCCTTCCGCCATTCTTCCCGTCTTTCGGAAGGGGCCGCTCGGCCCTTCGGCGAGGATTGGCGATGACCGGCGAACGCATCTACCTCTACGACACGACGCTGCGCGACGGGGCGCAGACCCAGGACGTGGACTTTTCGGTCGCCGATAAGATTGCCATTGCCAAGGATCTCGACCGGCTGGGCATCGACTATGTCGAGGGCGGCTGGCCGGGCGCCAACCCGACGGACGACCAGTTCTTCGTCGATGTGCCGGAACTGACGCGGGCCACCTTCACCGCCTTCGGCATGACGCGCCGCCCCGGCCGCAGCGCCGCCAATGATCCCGGCCTGTCCGCGCTGTTCAATTCGCGCTGCAAGGCCGTGTGCATGGTCGGCAAGTCGTGGGACTTCCATGTGGACGTGGCGCTGGGCATCCCGCGCGAGGAGAACCTGGAGCTGATCGCCGACAGCGTCGCCGCGGCGAAGGATGCCAAGGGCGAGGCGCTGTTCGATGCCGAGCACTTCTTCGACGGCTACAAGCGCAACCCGGACTACGCGATCCGGTGCATCAAGGCGGCCTTTGAGGCCGGCGCGCGCTGGATCGTGCTGTGCGACACCAACGGCGGCACGCTGCCCGACGAGATCGAGGCCATCGTTCGCACCGTTGTGGAGACGCACGGCATTCCCGGCGAGCGCCTGGGCATTCACTGCCACAACGACACCGAGAACGCGGTCGCCAACTCGCTGGCGGCGGTGCGCGCCGGCGCGCGCATGGTCCAGGGCACCATCAACGGCCTGGGCGAGCGTTGCGGCAAC
>JAEYOB010000830.1 GCA_023412175.1 Pseudomonadota bacterium
GTGCCGGGGCTGGTGCTGGAGTTCGGCGTGCGCCGCGGCACCTCCATCGACCGCATCGCCGCGGCGGCGGACCAGGACGTGCACGGCTTCGACTCGTTCGAGGGGCTGCCGGAGGCCTGGGGCGCCGAACCGCGCGGCGTGCTCTCCACCGGGCGCCAGCTTCCTGCGGTGCGGCCCAACGTGACGCTGCACGCGGGCTGGTTCGAGGACACGCTGCCGCCGTTCCTGGCGGCTCATCCGGGGCCGGTGCGCTTCGTCAACGTGGACAGCGACATCTACTCGTCGGCGAAGACGGTGCTGACCGCTCTGGCCGACCGCATCCGGCCGGGCAGCGTTCTGGTGTTCGACGAGTTCATCGGCAACCGCACCTGGCGCGACGACGAGTACAAGGCGTTCCAGGAATATGTCCAGGCGACCGGCGCCCGCTGGGAAATCTTCGCCCTCAGCCCCTTCACCAAGCAGGTTGCGATCCGCATCCTGGCGCTCTGATGCCGAAGGCGATGGCCCTGTCCGGCCCCGTCCTCGCTTGATTTGGCGGAGTCGCCCGCGTATCGTGCGCGGCGCTTTCAACCGACCTGCAAGTGACTGCCCATGGCGTCCTCAAAGAGCCTGTCCTTCCAGGCCCTCATCCTGAAGCTTCACCAGTTCTGGTCCGAACAGGGCTGCGTGATCCTCCAGCCCTACGACATGGAAGTCGGGGCCGGCACCTTTCATCCGGCGACGACGCTGCGCGCCCTCGGGCCGCAGCCGTGGAAGGCGGCCTACGTGCAGCCCTCGCGCCGCCCGAAGGACGGCCGTTACGGCGAGAACCCGAACCGTCTCCAGCACTATTACCAGTATCAGGTGATCCTCAAGCCCTCGCCGGCCAACGCGCAGGAGCTGTACCTGAAGAGCCTGGAGGTGCTGGGCATCGACCCGAAGCTGCACGACATCCGCTTCGTCGAGGACGACTGGGAGAGCCCGACGCTGGGCGCCTGGGGCCTGGGCTGGGAGGTGTGGTGCGACGGCATGGAGGTCACGCAGTACACCTATTTCCAGCAGGTCGGCGGCATCGAGTGCGACCCCGTGGCGGTCGAGCTGACCTACGGGCTTGAGCGCCTCGCCATGTACGTGCAGGGCGTCGAGAACGTCTACGACCTCGACTTCAACGACGAGGGCGTGAAGTACGGCGACGTCTTCAAGCGCGCCGAAATAGAGTACTCCGCCTACAACTTCGAGCACGCCAACACCGACGCGCTGCTCCAGCACTTCAAGGACGCCGAGGCCGAGTGCCAGGCGCTGGTCGCCAAGGGGCTGGCGCTGCCGGCCTACGACCAGTGCATCAAGGCGTCGCACCTGTTCAACCTGCTGGACGCGCGCGGCGTCATCAGCGTCGTCGAGCGCGCCGCCTACATCGGCCGCGTGCGCGCGCTCGCCAAGGCGTGCTGCGAGGCGTGGATCGCCGGAGGCGTCAAGTAATGACCGAGCTTCTGATCGAGTTCTTTTCCGAGGATATCCCGGCCCGCATGCAGGCGCGCGCCGCCGACGACCTCAAGCGCCTCGTCGCCGAGAAGCTGGCCGCCAACGGCCTTGCCTTCGCCAAGGCGGAAGCCCACTCCACGCCGCGCCGTCTGGCGCTGGTGGTGGACGGGCTGCCGGAACGCACGGCCGACGTTCGGGAAGAGAAGAAGGGGCCGCGCGTCGGCTCGCCCGAGCAGGCGGTGCAGGGCTTCCTGAAGTCCGCCGGCCTGACCAGCCTCGACCAGTGCGAGCAGCGCGACACCGGCAAGGGCGTGTTCTACTTCGCCGTGGCCGAGAAGAAGGGCCGCGACACGGCGCAAGTTCTGGCCGAGATCATCCCGGCCGTGATGGCCGAGTTGCCCTGGCCGAAGTCCATGCGCTGGTCGCGCGGCGACGTGCGCTGGGTGCGCCCGCTGCACTCGATCCTCGCCGTCTTCGGCGGCCGGACCCTGGAGGGGTCGTTCAGCCTGGGCGAGCGCCAGGGCACGCTGGCCTTCGGCAACACCACCCGCGGCCACCGCTTCCTGTCGCCGGAGCCGTTCGCCGTCGAGTCCTTCGCCGACTACAAGGAGAAGCTCCGTGCCGCCCACGTCGTCCTCGACCGCGAGGAGCGCAAGGCCAAGATCAAGGCCGACGCCGAGGCGCTGGCCGCAGCGCAGGGCCTGACCCTGTCGCCCGACGACGGGCTGCTGGAGGAGGTCGCCGGCCTCGTCGAGTGGCCGGTGATGCTGATGGGCAGCATAGACGAGGCGTTTATGGACGTGCCGGCGGAGGTGCTGATCACCTCCATGCGCACGCACCAGAAGTACTTCGCCGTGCTCGACAAGGCCGGCAGGATGGCGCCGCGCTTCATCCTCGCCGCCAACATGGCGACGGCGGACGGCGGCAAGGCCGTGGTCGCCGGCAACGAGCGCGTGCTGCGCGCCCGCCTGTCCGACGCCAAGTTCTTCTGGGACCAGGACCGCAAGACCAAGCTTGAGGAGCGCGTACCCAAGCTCGCCAGCATCACCTTCCACGCCAAACTCGGCACCGTGTCCGAGAAGGTGGAGCGGGTGCAGGCGCTGGCGGCCGAGATCGCCCGCGCCATCGGCGCCGATGCGGACGCCGCGTCCCGCGCGGCCTTCCTCGCCAAGGCCGACCTCGTGACCGAGGTGGTCGGCGAGTTCCCCGAGGTCCAGGGCATCATGGGCCGCTACTACGCGCTGGGCGAGGGCGAGCGGGCCGAGGTGGCCGAGGCCATCGCCGAGCACTACAAGCCGCTCGGCCCCAACGATTCCTGCCCGAAGGCGCCGGTGTCGGTCGCCGTGGCGCTGGCCGACAAGCTGGACACGCTGGTCGGCTTCTTCGCCATCGACGAGAAGCCCACCGGCTCAAAGGACCCCTACGCGCTGCGCCGCGCCGCGCTCGGCATCATCCGTCTGGTGCTGGAGAACGGGCTGCGCCTGAACCTCACCCAAATCATCCTTTCCGCATTCTCCGGGTACGTGGAGAATTTTGCCCAGGAAACATCGGGAAAAATCGCCGGCAAAGTTGTGCGCGATGTTCAGGGCCTGGTTCGTCTCCTTGGAAAGAAGGAGGCAATTGGAAAGGCCGAGGTTAGCGCACTGCTTTCGCATGAATATGCTTCTGACATGGTCGAAGCATTTAAGGTGCTGACGGATCGGCGAGCAAAAATGCACGACGACCTCATGGCCTTCTTCGCCGACCGCCTGAAGGTGGTGCTGCGCGACCAGGGCGTGCGCCACGATCTGGTGGACGCCGTGTTCGCGCTGGGTGGCGAGGACGACCTCGTGCGCCTGCTCGCCCGCGTGACGGCGTTGCAGGAGTTCGTCGGCTCCGAGGACGGCGCCAACCTGCTGACCGCCTACAAGCGCGCATCCAACATCGTGCGCATCGAGGAGAAGAAGGACGGCAAGGCCTACGACCAGCCGGTCGATGCCGCCCTGCTGACGCTCGCCGAGGAGAAGGACCTCTACGGCGCTCTGACCGACGCCGCCCAGACGGCCCGGCCGCTGCTGGAGAAGGAGGACTTCACCGGCACCATGGGCGCTCTGGCCCGCCTGCGCGGCCCGGTGGACGCCTTCTTCGACAAGGTGACGGTGAACGCCGAGCAGGCCGACCTGCGCGCCAACCGCCTGCGCCTGCTGAGCCAGATCCGCGCCACGCTGAACGCCGTGGCCGACTTCTCGCGCATCGAGGGGTAAAAGCCGGCCGCCCTTGAATTCCCTCTCCCCTCCCGGGAGAGGGTCAGGGTGAGGGGGCCCGCCATTGCGGCGCCTCGGCCCATGCGCATCCGCCGTCTTGCCGTTGTAGCCATTCTGTGATAGGATTTTGATCCTTTTCACGGAGTGGCGAAACGGAAGCGCACGGATGAAACAGGGGCATGAATCGCGTTTCATGGCGTTTCACTTCGTTTCATCCGCCTTGCCGGGCCGGCTCGACGCCTTGATTTCCAGGCGGCCCACCGCCCGCCGTGCAACGCCTCCGGGCATCCGTGAAACGCCGGCGTTTCATCCGCCGGTCCTGCCCGTGTCTTCCGCAAGCCGGCTATCCGCTCCGCGTCTCCACCCTCTACCGACGGGGGTAGGGAATGCCTGCCCTTACGCCGCAGCACGGTCGTTAATCTTGTCATCCCCTTTGGCGGCAGACTAGAAGGGAGCGTGAGCGGTGCTACCAGCCCGCCGCGGCGCCGACGCGTGCGGTGGGCAGACGACCAACCCAGGGGGATGGATCCAGTTATGGCGAGCCAAGGCGAGAATCAGTGGGTCTACAGCTTCGGCGCTGGCAAGACCGAAGGCCGGGCGGACATGAAGAACCTGCTCGGCGGCAAGGGTGCCAATCTGGCCGAGATGGCCAATCTCGGTCTGCCGGTGCCGCCGGGCTTCACCATCACCACCGAGGTCTGCACCTATTTCTACGCCAACGGCAAGACCTACCCGGCCGAGCTGAAGGCCCAGGTCGCCGCTTCGCTGGCCAGCGTCGAGGAGGCCATGGGCGCCCGGTTCGGCGACCCGGCCAACCCGCTGCTGGTCTCCGTGCGCTCGGGCGCGCGGGCGTCGATGCCGGGCATGATGGACACGGTCCTCAACCTCGGCCTCAACGACACCACGGTGCAGGGGCTGGTCAAGCGTTCGGGCGACGCCCGCTTCGCCTTCGACAGCTACCGCCGCTTCATCCAGATGTACGGCAACGTCGTCCTGGACGTCGATCACCACCATTTCGAGGACATCCTCGACGGCCACAAGCGCGATCGCAACAAGTCCTTCGACACCGACCTGACGGCCGATGACTGGCAGGCGGTCATCGCCGACTACAAGACGATGGTCGAGCGCGAGCTGGGCCGTCCGTTCCCGCAGGATCCCGAGGAGCAGCTCTGGGGCGCCATCGGCGCCGTGTTCGGCTCGTGGATGAACACCCGCGCCAACACCTACCGCAAGCTGCACGACATCCCGGCCGACTGGGGCACGGCGGTGAACGTGCAGTCGATGGTGTTCGGCAACATGGGCCAGGACTGCGCCACCGGCGTCGCCTTCACCCGCAACCCGTCCACCGGCGAGAACGCCTTCTACGGCGAGTACCTCGTCAACGCCCAGGGCGAGGACGTGGTGGCCGGCATCCGCACGCCGCAGCACCTGACCATCGCC
>JAEYOB010000044.1 GCA_023412175.1 Pseudomonadota bacterium
CGCCGCGCCTGACGCCGCGCGTGCACGTCGTCAACCCGCACCGGGCCGGCGGCAGCGACGAGCTGGTGTTCACCCGACCGGGCTTCTCGGCCCGGCACTGCATGGCCAACGGCAAGCCGGTGGAACTCATCGGCTACATGCGCGAACGCGGCATCGCTCCCGGCAGGCCGCTGGTCGCCAACTGCTTCGGCACGCCGGTCAACGTGTCGATCCGCGCCATGGACGAGGAGGCCGGCGAGGTGCATTTCTGCGCGCCGGTGTTCCAGCACCTGCGCTACCGCTTCGCCGATCCGCTCGCCCCCGGCGCGGGGCCGCGCCTGCCCGACGGCGTGCGGCCGGCCTTCGCCTGCGGCTGCGTGCTCGAAGATGGATCCGCCACCGGCCTGCTGGGTTTCGGCGAGATCGCCTACATGGCGCACAACCAGACGCTGGTGTACCTGACGATCGACGCGGCGGGCTGAGTGAGCTACAGCCAGCCCCGGCGCTTGAAGTACCAGAGCGGCAGGACGCCGGAGAGCACCATCATCACCACGGCCATGGGATAGCCCCACTGCCAGTGCAGCTCGGGCATGTGCTGGAAATTCATGCCGTAGGCCGACGCGATCAGCGTCGGCGGCAGGAAGGCCACCGCGACCACCGAGAAGATCTTGATGATGGCGTTCTGCTCGATGTTGATGAGGCCCAGCGTGGCGTCGAGCAGGAAGTTCGCCTCGTGCGCCAGGAAGCCGGCGTGCTCGTTCAGCGAGCGCAGGTCGCGCGTCAGCGTCTTCAGCGCCGCCTTCTGCTCCTTGCTGAAGCGCCCGGCCGTCACCGAGGTGAGGAACGCCACCAGCCGGTCGAGCCCCGCCAGACTGTCGCGCACCTTGTGCGTCAGGTCGCCGGCGCGGCCGATGCCGCGCAGCACGTCCTGCAACTCGTCCGGCTTCTTCTTGCGCCCCGGCCCGCCGGGCTCCAGCGAATCGGTGAAGATGCGGGTGGACAGGCCGTCGATCCGCCCGCCGATCAGCTCCAGCACGTCGGCGACGCGGTCCACCACGGCGTCGAGCATGCCCAGCAGCGCGTCTTCGGCGCTCGCCAGCAATTCCGGCTGCCGGCCGGTGCGCGCCGCAAAGGTGGCGACCGAGCGCGGCTCCATGAAGCGCACCAGGATCAGATGGCGCGGCGTCAGCACGAAGGTCAGTTCGCCCTGCTCGGGGTGCGGCGTGTCGGCACGGGCGATGACCGGGGTGGTCAGGTAGATGGCCTCGCCTTCGGTATAGAGCTGGCTGGAGGCCTCGATCTCCTTCATCTCCTCGCGCGTCGGCAGGTCGCAGCCAGTCAGCGCGCCGACATGGGCGCGCTCCGTCTCGTCGGGGCGCAGCAGGTCGATCCACACCGTGCCCGGCGGCAGCGGGTCGCCGACGAGCAGCGGCTGCTCGACGACGCGCCCGCCCGACCGGGCATGGACGGTGATCATGCCAGCGCCTCGGCCGGGACCGGAGCCCCGGCCGCGCGGCAGGCGGCACTCAGCGTGTTCAGCATCAGGCAGGCGATGGTCATCGGCCCGACGCCACCCGGCACCGGGGTGATGAAGCCGGCGACCTGCCTGGCCTCGTCGTAGGCCACGTCACCGACCAGCCGGGTCTTGCCGGGCTCGGCTGCCGGCGCGCGGTTGATGCCGACGTCGATGACGCAGGCGCCGGGCTTGATCCAGTCGCCGCGCACCATCTCCGGCCGGCCGACGGCGGCCACCAGGATATCGGCGCGCCGGCACTCGCCGGGCAGGTCCGCCGTGCGGGAGTGCGCCAGCGTCACCGTGCAGTCCTGCTGCAACAGGAGCTGCGCCATCGGCTTGCCGACGATGTTGGAGCGGCCGAGCACCAGCGCCCGCTTGCCCTTGAGATTGTTGCCCCGCACGGCGCGGACCACCAGCAGGCGGCCCAGCGGCGGGCACGGCACGATGGCGCCCGGCTGCCCGGTGGCGAGCAGGCCGGCGTTGACGACATGGAAGCCGTCGGCGTCCTTCTCCGGCGCGATGGCGGCCAGCACCTTCTGGGTGTCGATGTGCCTGGGCAGCGGCAACTGCACCAGGATGCCATGAACCGCCGGGTCGGCGTTGAGTCTGGCGATGAGGACCAGCAGATCCTCCTCGCTCATGTCCATCGGGTGGTGATGGTCGAAGGAGTTCATCCCCAGTTCGACCAGCGCCTTTTCCTTGGAGCGCACATAGACCTGGCTGGCCGGATCCTCGCCCACCAGCACCACGGCCAGACCGGGTGTGATCCCGTGGCTCTTCTTCAGGTCCGCCACGCCCTGCGCCACGCGGGTGCGCAAACCGGCCGCGAAGGCCTTGCCGTCGATGATCTTGGCCTCAGCCATCGGAGCCCTCCAAATCGATGCCGGCTGCCAGCCGGCGCATCAGATCGGCCGGATCGCCGGCCACGTGCAGGATCTTGTTGCGGTCGGTGAGCCCGGCCACCACGGCGATGCTGCTCTTCGGTATGTGCCACAGCTTGGCAAGCAGTTTGATGACGGCCTCGTTGGCCTTGCCGTCCTCCGGCACCGCGGTGACCGCCACCTTCAAGGCCTTGCGCCCGTCCGCCGTGTCGGCCAGCCCGGTCACCGCGTTGCGCGACGCCTTGGGCGTCACCCGCAACGCGATCCGGACGCCGGACGCCGTTCTTTCGAAAGGTCCGGCCGTCAAAAATACGTCCCGTAGCGCACGATCAGGCTTTGCAGGAACCACACCAGCAGCAGCGCGACGATGGGCGACAGGTCGATGCCGCCCAGGTTGGGCAGGATGCTGCGGATGGGGCGCAACACCGGCTCGGTCACCCGGTAGGTGAAGTCGCTCACCAGATAGACGAAGCGGTTGCGGGTGTTGATGACGCTGAAGGCGATCAGCCAGCTCAGGATCACGGAAATCAGCAGGACCCACTTGAAGAGGTCCAGCACGATGTAGACGAGTTCGAACAGCGTCACGACGAGTGGCTGCATAGGTATGGGGCCTCCGGGATCGCGGTCCGCGCGCACCCTAATCCGTGGCCCTGGGCGTGGCAAGAGCCGCGCGGACGGGGTGGCGCTACCCTGTTTTCGGGTTCGTATATGGGGTGCGATTGGACGCTTGACACGGGCACCCGCCATAACCATTATCCCGCCCACACCGGAGACGGTGCGTGGGGCCGTAGCTCAGCTGGGAGAGCGCCGCGTTCGCAATGCGGAGGTCGGGAGTTCGATCCTCCTCGGCTCCACCATTCCATCACAACACCTTGATGCGATTGAGAAATCTGCCCTTCCGGGGCGGAGTTCCTCCCGGTGCGACACGGCCCTGTCGCACACGGCGTCTGCCGAATCGCCTCCTTCCCCTTCCGAATCCGCGACCACGGGCCGACCTGGGTGTTGCACATCGGCGTTGCCCAAGAGGCGTCCGCCCGGTCTGTGGCTCCGGGGAACCGTCTGGCAGTTTCGGACCCGCGTGCCGGCCGACCTCGTACCGATCATCGGCGGGACCCACGTCAGCCGCTCGCTCCGGACCAGCAGCTACCCCGACGCCATCCGGGCGGCCCGCCGAGTCGCCTTCGAGATCGAACAGTAATTCGACGCCGCCCGCCGAGGCGTCAGAAGCGACTCGGCCGACGCCGTGTGCGACAGGGCCGCGTCGCCGATGGTGATGGCCGCCGGCATCCCGCCCACCGCCGGGCCGACGATCCACATAGACCTTGATGCCCTGGCCGACCGCATCGCCGAGAGGCTCAGTGCAGCTTCCCCAGAGGCTCCTCCACAGCCCCCCGCACCGGCACCAACCCCTGCTCCCACCAAGACCATCCAGGCCGTTTACGACGCCTACATGGCCGATCCTGGCGTCATTCGATCTGGCAAGACGGTCCTGGCGTACGAAACGGTTTTCGGCCTGCTGATCGAGATCATCGGTAAGGACATGCCGGTCTCGGGCATCAGCCGCGAGACCTGCCGTGAGGTCATGGACACCCTTCGGTGGTTGCCGCCCAACTCGACCAAGCGATTCCCGAAGCTCACCGCCCGTGAAATCGCTCAAATGACCCGCAATTCGGGGAAAGCAACCGGCCTCAGCCCTGCGACAGTGAATGGATACATGACGAAATTGTCTGCACTCCTGACATGGGCGGTCAACGAAGGCTTTATTGACCGGAACCCCGCAAGGGGGCTGGGGGTTGTGGACACGACGAACCGGAGGGACAAACGAAAGCCCTTCTCCCCCAAGCAGCTTCAGGCGATTTTCACTGCCCCGCTGTACGTGGGCTGTCAGGATGACGAGTACGGCTATGCCAAGCCGGGCGACGCTTGCCCCCGGCGGGGACGATTCTGGGTACCCCTCATCGGGCTGTTTTCGGGGATGAGGCTCAATGAGATCTGCCAGTTGAACATGGAGGATGTCAGGGTCATCGACGGGACCCGGTGCTTCGTTGTGACCGCCGAGGCGATCAAAGGGGCTGACGACAAGCGACTCAAGACCGGCAGCAGCGAGCGGGTCATCCCGGTCCATCCGACGTTGCTCGCTGCGGGCTTCGAAGACTACGTCGCCGAGCAGCGGCGGAAACGGAATGCAAAACTATTTCCGGAATTGACTCTAGCCAAGACAGGGTACTACTCCGACGTTTTCTCAAAGTGGTTCCGACGGTTCCTTCAGAAGGCGGGGGCATCGGCTGGCCGGACCTGTTTCCACAGTTTCCGCCACAATTTTCGGGATGCTCTTCGCGAAGCTAGGGTTGACCGTGAGCTTGCCTTAGCTCTTGGCGGATGGGCGGGTAGCAACGGCGACACTGGATCAGAAAGTGCGGAGTTCTACGGCCAAGGTTACCGGGCAATGACACTCCTGGAAGCTATTTCCAAAGTGCACTACCCCGAGCTTGATCTTACACACCTACTCCCCTCCTCGTACCCATAATTCAGACACTCGCGGACAGATTATTCACAAGCATATCGTGCCAACCATAGTATTACACCTTCCTGATATACGATGAACCCTTCAATGAATCTTTGAAAAGAAAACTCCGCTATGGGCGTTTCCAGCAACCGCCCTGTCGCGGCTCACACCCATCTTCTTACCACTTCGCGGTGTTCCACCCATCAATTGGATCACCCCACTTAAATGGTTTCGTTTCAAAAGTAGTTCAAATACCGTTTCGTTCACGAACAAAGCTCGCGAGCCACTCACCTCGCGAGCCGCTCAAGAGCTTGTTGGCTCAACCAGACTGTCGAAGATTGGAAGCAGCACAGCGGACGACTTCGCCGATCACTGGAGTATGCCATGCCGTCTTGGAATCGGACTTTCATCGCCATATCTCTTTTATGCTTAGCATCAAGGGCTAACGCTAGCGAACTTACCTATACACCGATTAATCCGTCATTCGGAGGAAACCCGTTCTACAGCCAGCACCTCCTCGGAACGGCAAACGCCAACAACAAATTTGAAAAACCCCGGAACGAAGGGCTGTTGCGGCAGCAGGACCCGGCCAAAGAATTCGAGCGGGTCATTCAG
>JAEYOB010000103.1 GCA_023412175.1 Pseudomonadota bacterium
CTCTCCGTTTCCGCACTGTCCATTTCCGGACTGCCGCGGTCAGCCCACCACGAGGTTGCTCGTCGCGTCCGCCGCCCCCGCCACCAGCAGGTTCCGGGGATTGCTGCGGGCCGCGCAGGTCGTCGGCGTCGGCGGAACCGGAGCGGTCAGGTTGCCGTAGCCGCCGGCCCGCACCACCCCATCGACCGCCCCCGCCTCGCGCATGCCCTGCGGCGTCAGCCCCTCCTCGGTGAGCATCCGGGCGAGGACCACCCGGTTGCCGGGCTGGCGGTAGTAGGCCCAGTGTCGCCCGCGCGCGTCCGGGTCGTCGGACAGCGCGGCGCCGTAGCGCGCCTGGAACCACGCGTTGAACGCGCCGCCCTGCTGGGCCGGCGTGCGGTCCACCTGGAGGTCGATCCAGCGCGGTGTCCGCTGCATGCCGTCGCGCCCGATCACCCGCGCCTCCTGGGTGGCGACCTCGCGGAACGGATGGCAGCCGGTGACGCCGCCCCACGCCAGCACCGGGTCCGACTGAGAGGCGAAGCTGAAGATGTCGGTCTGCGCCCCGGCCAGGGCGTCGCGCGCATCGACGCTGAACTGCGCCCCGCCGACCAGCAGCGCCCGCCGCGCCGCGCCGGGGAAGCCGTTGGCGGCCAGCAGCCGGATCGCCTCGGTGGCGGTGCGCGTGCCCAGGCTGTGGGCGAAGACATCCACCGGCACGCCCGCCTCGACCAGCGTGCGGATGACCGCGGCCAGCGCCTTCGACGCCAGCGGCGCCAGATCGAACACCGGGTACTGGTAGAGGTTGCCCCAGCACGCCGTGCCGTATTGGCGCATGCTGCCGATGGAGGTCCAGCAGAAGGCGACGGCGATGTCCTGGAGGACGGCGCCGGCCTCGTCCGTCTCGCCGACGATGGGCAGCCAGCTCTCGCGCCCGCTCACCGACGGGTTGGCATAAACGCCGTTGTAGGGATCGTCGGCGTTGCCGGAGTCGTCGTCGGCCGCACTCGGGTCGAAGGCGAAGCCGTGCACCATCACCACCGCCCGCCCCTTGCCGCGTTTGGCGATCCATGAATCCACGTAGGCCCTCAGCTCGGGCGAGGGCTGCGGAAGTGCCATCGCAGGCTTGGGCAGCGCCAGAAGTGGCTCGCCCTTGAAACCATGCAGTTCGTCTGCCGCCGCTCTGTACGCGGGTGCGTCCGGCGCCCCGACGTGCTGCGCAATCCAGCGAAATCCCAGCATGCCGCTCATCCCTTTTTATCGGTCGAAGCGGCAGTCTGCTCGAGAAACGGGAATCATCCGTTAATGACACACGCGAAAACGCGTGGCTTGGAAGGCAGCACCTCCCTACCCGAAAGGCCCCCCCTGCACCTTGGCACTCACTCCGGGGCGCTCACTCCAGGCCGCTCACTCCGCCGGCACCGCGGCCACCGCCGCCGGCTCGTCCCTGCGGTCGGGGGGCAGCAGCAGCGCCGCCAGGAACGCCACGGCGGCCAGCGCGGTCAGCGTCAGGTACAGCGCCTGGAACTCGCCGAAGCGCTCGTAGAACGCCGCCACCATCTGCACCGCCACCGGGCCGGCGCCGAAGGACAGGATGAACTTGGCGCCGAAGGCGAGGCCGCGGTGCCTGTCCGGCGTGTAGCGCGCCAGCAGCAGGTTCTCCGCCGGGATCTGCACCTGCGAGGCGATCACCACCGCGCCCGCCGCGACCACCAGCGGCAGGCCGAGCAGGACCGCCATGAACGCCATCATCGGCGCCTGGATCAGCAGGCAGATCGCGTAGATGCGCTTCAGCGGGTACTTGTCGGCGAGGTGCCCGCCGATCAGCTGCGGCACGGCGGCCAGCAGATAGACGAAGGTCACCAGCCCGCCGACGCCCAGCGTGCTGCCGCCCAGCATGTCGCCCAGGCGCGCCTCGAACAGCTTGGGCAGCACCACCTGCATGGCGTTGAACAGCAGCCCGGCGCAGACCATGGTCACCGACAGGACGATGAACGCGCGCATGGCGTCGCCGCGCGACGGCTTGGCCTGCGGCTTCACGTCGCCCTTGCGGTCCTGGATCATGCCCAGCGCGATGAAGGCGCACAGCGCCGCGCCCAGAGCAAGGCAGACGCCACCGGGGATCAGGAAGGCCCAGCGCCAGCTCATCAGCTCGGTCAGGCCGCCGGCGACGAGCGCCGCGGAGGCCACGCCGATGGTGCCGAACAGGCCCAGATAGCCCAGCGCCTTGCCGCGGTTGACCGCGTTCTTGACCATCCAGGCCATGCCGACGGGGTGGTAGATGGAGGCGCCCAGCCCGAGCACCGCCAGCGACACCGTCATCGCCGTCGGCGTGTCGGCCATGCCGCAGGCGATGGCGCCGCCGCCGGTGATCAGGAAGAAGGCGGCCATCATCCTGGATTCGCTCCACCGGTCGCCCAGCCACCCGGCCAGCGGCGCCCCCAGCCCGATCAGCAGCGCCCCCAGCGTCCACAGGCGGATCAGCTCGTCGTAGGGCATGTTCCACTCGCGCTCCAGCGCCAGCACCACGGTCAGGTACAGCGCGGCAACGACGTGCATGAGCGCGTGGCCGATCCAGGAGAAGCCGATCGACAGGCGGGCGGACAGATCGGTCATCAACATCTCCGACGGCGGATGGATTCGGTCAAAAAGTCGCACGCGCCCCAGGCACCGGCAACCGCACCGGCCGCATGGCGGGCATGCACCCCCGGCTCAGCCGGTTTCCCGCTCCAGCCAGCCGAGATAGTCCGGGTTGCCGCGGCCGACGGGCAGCTCGACGACACACGGCACGTCGTAGCTGTGCAGCTCCTTCACCCGCGCCGTCAGGCGCTCGAACAGGTCGGCGCGGGTCTTGGCGATGACCACCACTTCCTCGGCGGACTCGACGGCGCCCTGCCAGCGGTAGATCGAGGTCATGCCACCCAGGATGTTGACGCAGGCGGCCAGCCGCTCCTCCACCAGGGTGCGGCCGATGCGTTCGGCCTCCGCGCGGGAGCCTGCGGTGATGTAGGCGAAGACGAGTTCCATGGATCCGCTCAAGGTTCCGGTCTAGACTGCCCGAAGTTTGCCACAGCCCACTCAGAGACCGCCATGTCCGTGCCGCGCTCCTCCGGCCCCCGCCGCACGCCCAGCGACCAGCAGGCGGCGTGGCTTCGGCGCGGCATGGAGCAGCCCGGCGGCAAGCTGCCGCTGTTCACCAAACAGGGCCAGCGCGTCAACGTCCGCACCATCCGCGCCTGCCTCGACGCCGGCTGGGCCGAGCGGTGGTTCGAGAACCCGCTGAAGCCCGATTGGCTGGTCTGCCGCCTGACCGACGCCGGCCGCGCCGCGGTGATGGGGCGCTCCATCGTCATCGAGGTGGATTTCCGCGAGGAGCAGGGAAGCCTGTTCGGGGCGCCGGAGTAGGCGCCGTCACTCCGCCGCCTGCATCCGCAGTTCCAGCGCCGTGCCGAGCTGGCGCGGCGTCACCGGCTTGTGGACCACGGTGAAGCCGTGCCTCGCCGCGTCTTGCAGGCACTCCGGACCGGTCTCCCCGGTCAGGATGACGCCGGGGACATCGGCGCCGTGGAGTGCCCGGACGCGCAGGATCGCCTCGGTGCCGACCCTGCCCTCGCGCAGGCGGTAGTCGGCGATCACGATGTCCGGGCGGCGGCCGTTCGCCGCCAGCTGCTCCAGTGCCTGATCGGCCGAGCCGGCGGCCAGCACGTCGTAGCCCCATTCCGTGAGAATCGCCCGCAGGCCCATCAGCACGATGGCGTCGTCGTCCACCAGCACGGCGAAACGCCCCGCTCCGTTCGCCACCGGTCCGGACAAGGCCGCGGCCGGCATGGCGGCGGCGGTGCCGAGCGGCACGCGGATGCGGAACTCCGATCCCCGCCCCGCCATCGAGCGCACCTCCACGGGATGGCCGAGCAGCGCAGACAGCCGCCGCACGATGGCGAGCCCGAGGCCCAGCCCCTGCGTACGGTCGCGCTCCGGGTTGCCGACCTGATGGAACTCCTCCCAGATGCGGTCGAGCTGGTCGGGCGGAATGCCGATGCCGCTGTCGCGGACGGTGACGGTCAGCGCCGCACCGTCGCTCCGGCAGTCGAGCGCCACCGCGCCCTCCACCGTGTAGCGCAACGCGTTCTCGACGAGGTTGCGGAGCATCCGCGACAGCAGCGCGCGGTCGCTGCGCACCACCGCATCGCAGGGCGCCACCCGCCACAGCAGCCCCTTGGCCCCGGCGACCGGCGCGTAGGCGGCGGCGATCTCGTCCAGAACGTCGGAAACCGGGAAGTCCTCCACGCTCGGCGTCACCTGACCGGCGTCCAGGCGCGAGACGTCGAGCAGGCTGTCCAGCAGCCCCTTCAGGGCGTCCAGCCCACGCTCCAGATGGCGCAGCGCCTCGATGCCCCTGGGCGAGACCTGGGCCGCCAACGCCGCGGTGAAGAAGAACAGCGACTGCACGGGCTGGCGCAGGTCGTGGCTGGCCGCCGCCAGGAACTTGGTCTTGGCAAGGTTGGCGCGCTCCGCCTCCTCCTTGGCGCGCTGCAACGCCTCCTCGGCCCGCTTGCGCTCGGTGATGTCCTCGACGATGGAGATGCGGTAGGCCTCCTCGCTCCCGGTGATGCGCGCAAGCGACGAGGTGACCCGCACGCACACCGGGCTGCCGTCCACGCGCAGGTAGCGCTTCTCCAGCGCGTAGCTCGGGATGTCTCCGGCCAGCAGGCGATCCAGCAGCGCCTCCTCGGCGTTGCGGTCCTCGGGATGGGTCAGGTCGCGGAAGGGTTTCCCCGCGAGCTCATCCGGCGTACAGCCGAGAATGGCACCGAGCTTGCCGTTGGCCTCCAGGATGCGGCCGTCCAGCGCCACGCGCTTGATGCCGACGGCCGCCTGGGCGAAGACCGAGCGGGCGCGCTCGTCGCTCCGCCGCCGCGCCGCCTCGGCGTCGCGCAGCTCGGTAA
>JAEYOB010000117.1 GCA_023412175.1 Pseudomonadota bacterium
GAGCCGCGCAGGGGGCTGCGGCTCCGTCTCGACGGTGGGTTGCGGGGGCTCGGTTGCGGGGGCTCAGGCCGTGAACGGCCGCGGCGTGCCGGGCATGGGATCGCCCTCGGGGGGCGTGACCTCGGGCGGGATGTCCGGATTGGGAATCACCCTCGGTTCCGGCGAGGTCGGTGCCGGCCGGTCGGGCGACGGGGTCTTCGGCCCGCCGGGCGGCGGCACTTCGGGAGTCTTCGGATCGGCCATGGGGATGTCGCCCTACTCGGCCGCGCGCTCAAGGGCCCGGCCGCCGGACTGCACGTCCTGGCCAACGCCCGCGGCGGTGTTGCAGCCGCTGAGCAGCGCGGCGGACGCCAGCAGGATGCTGAACAGCACGACCTGCGTAAGCGGGAAGCGGATGCTTCGCGTCATTGTCCCTCACTCCTTCTCAGGATACGGTCCCTAAAGAACGGCCTGCCGAGGCCGTTGGTTCCGCACCGGACGCAAGGGTGCATTGTGAGGTTGCACGCGCGCTTGACGGGGTAGCCCGCACGCCCGAGATGTGTGCGCCCAAGATGTGTGAGCCATGACCACCGAAATCCTCGACAGCCCGACCCTGCCCGAACGCCTGCGCGGCCACACCGCGGAACTGCTGCGCCTGGCCGCGCCGGTGATCATCTCGCGCGCCGGGCTGATGGTGATGATGGCGGTGGACACCGCCATCGTCGGCCGGTTCAGCGCGCAGGAGTTGGCGTTCTTCGGGCTTGCCCATCTGCCGGCCAACATGATGGTCGGCGTCGGCGTCGGCCTGCTGATGGGCACGGTGGCGATGACCGCGCACGCCCTCGGCGCCGGGCAGCCGGAGGAGTGCGGCCGGGTGTGGCGCCGCTCGGTGCCCTACGCGCTGCTGATGGGCACGCTGATGGCGCTGGCGGCGCTGCTGTTCGGCCGGCCGCTGTTCGACCTGACCGGGCAGGAGCCGCACGTCGCCGCCGGCGGTGCGGAGGTGCTGGTGGTGCTGGGTCTCGGCATGCCGGGGATGATGCTCTACACGACCACCGGATTCTTCCTGGAGGGCCTGAAGCGGCCGGTGCCGGTGATGCTCGCCATGGTCGCCGGCAACCTGGTGAACCTCGCCCTCGCCTACGGGCTGGTCTGGGGCGCCTGGGGGCTGCCGGCGCTGGGGGCGGTCGGCTCGGCCTGGGCGACGACCATCATCCGCTGGGCCATGGGGCTGGGGCTGGTCGCCTATGTTTTGCTGATGCGCGATCGTGAGCGCTGGGGCGTGCGCGGCGGCTGGGCCGACTGGTGGAGCGGCGGCGGCAAGCAGCGTCACCTGGGCTACGCGGCCGGGCTGAGCATCGGCGTGGAGAGCGGCGCCTTCGCCGGGCTGGGCCTGTTCGCCGGCATGATCTCGCCGCTGGCGCTGGGCGCCTACACGGTCGGGCTGAACCTCATCGCCGTGCCGTTCATGGCGGCGGTCGGGCTGGCGTCGGCCACCGCGGTGCGCGTCGCCGTGGCGCACGGGCGCGGCGACCGCACGGACATGGCGCTGGCCGGCTGGACCGGGCTGGCGGTCACCTCGGTGATCCTGGCGGCGGTCGGGGTGCTGTATGCCCTGCTGCCCGAACTGATGGCGGGCATCTACACCAACGATCCGGAACTGCTGGCGCGCGTCGTCCCGCTGGTCGCCTTCAGCGCCTGGATCCTGGTGGTGGACGGCGGACAGGTGGTGATGGCGAACGCCCTGCGCGGCCGGCACGACGCCTGGGCGCCGACGGTCCTGCACTTCCTATCCTACGGGGTGGTGATGATTCCGGTCTCCGCGCTGTCGGCGTTCTGGCTCGGCCGGGCGGAGCAGGGGCTGTTCGACGGGATCCTCATCGCCAGCGTGGTTTCGGTCACGATCCTGTCGCTGCGCTTTGCGATTTTGAGCCGGCGCTGACCCTTTTTCGGCCCGCGGCGTTGTGTGCACATGCGAAAGCTGCTAAGGAATACTATATATTTAGCCCGTGGTGACGTACGGTTCGCCTAGGCCTGTCCGGCGCGATTTCGTACGCGTTTCCTTGTCCCGATTCACGAGTTCAGCTCCTTGAGCACGACCCCGCTGCCCCCCGCCTCCGACATCGCGCCGATCAATCTCGAAGACGAGATGCGCCGTTCGTACCTCGATTACGCCATGAGCGTGATCGTGAGCCGGGCCCTGCCCGACGTGCGCGACGGCCTGAAGCCCGTTCATCGCCGCATCCTCTATGCGATGAAGGAGGGCGGGTACGATTCGACCAAGCCCTACAAGAAGTCGGCGCGCATCGTCGGTGACGTGATGGGTAAGTATCCCCCGCACGGCGATTCGGCGATCTACGACGCCATGGTCCGCATGGCGCAGGACTTCTCCATGCGCCTGATGCTGATCGACGGGCAGGGCAACTTCGGCTCGATGGACGGCGACCCGGCGGCGGCGATGCGCTACACCGAGGCGCGGCTGGCCAAGGCGGCCGAATCGCTGCTCGACGACATCGACAAGGACACGGTCGATTTCGGGCCGAACTACGACGATTCCGGCCGCGAGCCGCTGGTCGTCCCGGCGCGCTTCCCGAATCTGCTGGTGAACGGCGCCGGCGGCATCGCCGTGGGCATGGCGACCAACATCCCGCCGCACAATCTGGGCGAGGTGATCGACGCCTGCTGCGCCTACATCGACAACAACGACATCACGCTCGACGAGCTGATGGAGATCGTCCCGGGCCCGGACTTCCCGACCGCCGGTCAGATCCTCGGCCGCTCGGGCAGCCGCTCGGCGTTGCAGACCGGCCGCGGCTCGATCATCCTGCGCGCCAAGACGGAGATCGAGGAGGTCCGCAAGGACCGCTTCGCCATCGTGGCGACGGAGATCCCGTACCAGGTCAACAAGTCCAAGCTGATGGAGCGCATCGGCGAGGTGGTCAACGACAAGACCATCGAGGGCATTGCCGACCTGCGCGACGAGTCCGACCGCGACGGCGTGCGCGTTGTGATCGAGCTGAAGCGCGATGCCGTGCCCGACGTGGTGCTGGCCCAGCTGTTCCGCCACACCCAGCTGCAGACCTCGTTCGGCGTCAACATGCTGGCGCTGAACGGCGGCCGGCCGGAGCTGCTGAACCTCAAGCAGATCATCGAGGCCTTCGTCCGCTTCCGCGAGCAGGTCATCACCCGCCGCACCGAGTTCCTGCTGGGCAAGGCGCGCGAGCGCGCCCACACCTTGGTGGGTCTGGCGGTCGCCGTGGCGAACCTCGACGAGATGATCGCGCTGATCCGCCGCGCCCCCGACCCGGCGTCGGCGCGCGAGGAGATGGTGGCCCGCGAGTGGCCGGCGCACGACGTGGCGCCGCTGATCGAACTGATCGACGAGCCGGGCCGCGGCGTGTCCGAGGCCGGCACCTACCGGCTGTCCGAGGATCAGGCCCGCGCCATCCTGGAGCTGCGCCTGCACCGCCTGACCGGGCTGGAGCGCGACAAGATCGGCGGCGAGCTGAAGGAAGTCACCGACCAGATCGCCGACTATCTGGAGACGCTCGCCAACCGCGCCAAGCTGCTGGGCATCCTGCGCGACGAGCTGGTCGAGATGAAGGAGCGGTTCGGCACCCCGCGCCGCACCGAGTTGCTGGAACTGGAGTTCGAGTCCGACATCGAGGACCTGATCCAGCGCGAGGACATGGTCGTCACCGTCAGCCAGTCCGGCTACGTCAAGCGCACGCCGCTCAGCACCTACCGAGCGCAGAAGCGCGGCGGCAAGGGCCGCTCGGGCATGAGCACCAAGGCGGAGGATGCGGTTGCCGACCTGTTCGTGGTCAACACGCACACGCCGCTGCTGCTGTTCTCGACCCGGGGCATGGTCTACAAGCTGAAGGTCTACCGCCTGCCGCTCGGCAACCAGCAGAGCCGCGGCAAGGCCTTCGTCAACCTGCTGCCGCTGGAGGAGGGAGAGACCATCTCCACCGTCAAGCCGCTGCCGGAGGACGAGGCGACCTGGAGCGAACTGCACGTCATGTTCGCCACCTCCAAGGGCGGCGTGCGGCGCAACAAGCTGTCGGACTTCCAGAACATCCGCTCCAACGGCCTGATCGCCATGAAGCTGGAGGAGGAGGGCGAGCGGCTGATCGCCGTGCGCACCTGCTCGGAAGACGACGACGTTCTGCTGGCGACGCACCTTGGCAAGTGCATCCGCTTCCCGATGTCGGACGTGCGCGTCTTCGCCGGCCGCACCTCGACCGGCGTGCGCGGCATCCGTCTGGCGGACGGCGACGAGGTCATCTCCATGTCCATGCTGCGGCACGTCGAGGCGACGCCCGGCGAGCGCGCCGCCTACTTCAAGCGCAAGCGCGAGGAAGGGCTGGACATGGTCGGCGACGCCGCACCGGAGGCCGAGGACGTTTCGGACGAGGCCGTCGTGCTGACGCCCGATCGTTATGAGGAGTTGAAGCGGCAGGAGGAGTTCATCCTCACCGTCTCCGAACGCGGCTTCGGCAAGCGCTCCTCGTCCTACGAGTACCGCATCGCCGGCCGAGGCGGGCAGGGCATCTGGAACATGGAGATGGGCGAGCGCAACGGCGCCATCGTCGCCGCGTTCCCGGTGCTGGAGTCGCACCAGGTGATGATGGTCACCAACGGCGGCCAGGTCATCCGCATGCCGATCCACGACGTGCGCATCGCCGGCCGGAAGACGCTGGGCGTCACGCTGTTCCGTGTCGGCGACGGCGAGCGCGTCGTTTCCGTCGCCTCCATCGCGGAGGAGGAGAACGGCGGCAACGGTGACAATGGCGGCGAGAACGGCGCCAATGAAGAAAACGCCGGCCCGGCTGTTGACGGGGCGGGGGAGGACAACGCTCCGGAAACCAGCGCGGACTGATCCAGGCGAGAGGAACGAGCACCTATGTCCAAGCGGCGTATCGGCGTCTATCCCGGCACTTTCGATCCGATCACCAACGGGCACCTGGACATCATCCAGCGTGCCTCGCGGATGCTCGACACGCTGGTCGTGGGCGTCGCCCGCAACGCCGGCAAGGGGCCGCTGTTCTCCACCGACGAGCGGTTGCAGATGGTCCGCGAGGAGGTGGCGGCGCTGGACTCCAACGGCTGTGCCATCGAGGTGCGGGCCTTCGACACGCTGCTGATGCACTTTGCCATCGAGAACAACGCCTCGGTCATCATCCGCGGCCTGCGGGCGGTGTCGGACTTCGAATACGAGTTCCAGATGGCGGGCATGAACGCGCGCCTGAACCCGAAGGTGGAGACGATGTTCCTGATGGCGTCGGAGCGCCACCAGTTCATCTCCTCGCGCTTCGTGAAGGAGATCGGGCGGTTGGGCGGCGACATCAGCACGTTCGTCAGCCCGCGCGTCGTCAAGCACCTGACCGACCGCTTCGCGTTGGACGACGACATGTCCAAGCGGGTGCAGACGCTGAAACAGTGACGCCGATCGGGGCGGACGGTTGACCTGGAGGGAGAAGCGTTCCAGCTTCACTCCTGCGGTTGACCGAACCGCTTCGTCCCCCTATGGTGCCGCCCGCCCGGCCATCCAGGCAGATGAAGAGCTGATCCGGTAGCTCAGTCGGTAGAGCACGTGACTTTTAATCATGTGGTCGTGGGTTCGAGTCCCACCCGGATCACCATTCTACCCCTTGGGAACCCTGGGGTTTTGAGACGCCCGGCAGTTGGAGATCGGGCCAGTTTGCAAACCGATCATCTCCAGTTTGCAAATTCCGTTCATCCGGCGTTCTCCGGGCCGCCTTTCCGCGCCGCCCGCGCCTCGTCCAAACGGGATATGGCGATCCGCGCATTCCGCTTCTTGGCAAGGTACTTCCGGACCATCGCAACGGTCTGGTGCCCGGTGATGGACGCGATGATTTCCCACTCAAGGCCCAATTCGTTCAGCACCACGGCGGCGGTGTAGCGCAGGCCGTGGGTCGTCACATCGTCGGGCAGGCCAGACGCCTTGATGGCGTCGGACATGAAGTGCACGAAGCTGTTCGCGGTCAGCGGCGCCCCGGTGCGGCTGGGCAGCATTGCGAGATGCTTGTGCGTCTTTAGCCAGGGGTCAAGCACCGCCACCAGTTCCTGAGAGGCCTCCACAGGCGCTCGCCCGTCTTGCTCTGCTTCACTGAGATGGTGCCGGCTTTGTAGTGCTGGCGCATCATGGCGGCCACGTCGCTCGCACGCTGGGCGGTGTTCAGCAGCAGTTCAAAGGCGACTCGCTCGCGGGTGTCAGTCGACCAGCGTCCGCGGAACGCCGCCAGTTCGTCTTCTTCCCACGGGCGGTGCCCCTCGCCGGTCTTCAGCAGCTTGGGCTTCTGCGCCGGGTTGTCGGCCCGCCACCCACGGTCCACGGCGAAGGTGAGCAGCAGTCGCAGCACCTGCACCATGTAGTTGGCCGTGCGCGGACGGTCGGCGAACTCATCGCGCATCGCCAGGACGTGCTTCCGCTCCACCGTCGCCACGGGCAAGGTTCCCCAGCCCTTGAACTTGCCCCCCTTGCCCTTGTTGCCGTTGGCGAGCGTGTCCAGATGGCGAGCATATGATTTCCGTGTCGCCTCGGAGAGTTGAAGGAAATCGGGTGCAGCCTTGTACTTCTCGACCAACAGCGCAAAGGTGCCTGGGGCCGCTTCCTGACGCTCGGGGGGAGGGTTGTTCAGCTTGGAATAGGCGGCGGCAAACTCGGGGCTGCGAGGTCGTCCGGCAGGCGGACCCCACTGGCACGGTGGTAATAGTAGATCCTGATCGTCCCGTCAGCGAGCCGCTTCTTGACCGGATTCACGTCGGGGAAGTCCACCTTGACCATGGTCATCTCTCGAAGGCCGCGAGGAAAGGGTCCTCTGCGTCGTTGGCTGGTGACGGGGTTGTGTCATTGGCAGGCTGTAACGGTGTGCTCAACCCATAGCGCTGGTCAAGCCAGCGATCGATGGCCCGTTGGTCGTACAGGCCGGTCAGGTCGTCGGCAGCGGGGAAAGCCGCATTCTTCAGGTGCGGCAGATTGTCTACCAGCCACTGCTCGCCGCGACGCATGTAGGTGGCGACGTCGAACGTGGTCATCAGTCGCGGTTCGAAGGTGAAGTCTGGCTTCCTGCGCGCCATCCCCTACGCCCCCTCAGTGCTGGTCATGCTGCCTCCGTCAGGGCTTGGGCTTCGACGTCGAGGAGCGCGCCGATGAACTCCGCCGCGACGTACGGGTTGATCGCATTGCCGTAGGCCCGCATCACGCCCCCCTCTCATCGTCCTGGGCGGAGAGCATGGCGCGGCGCCGACGGTCGGCCTGCAACCTATCCCACTGGTTTCCGTGGTCTTGCCAGCATTCCGGGTCTCTGGGGTGCGGGTCGAAGTCGGCTGTCGTGCCGTCTCCGCCGCACTTGAAGCATGCCTTGTCGGAAAGGTCCCCGGCGCACGGCTCGTAGCCTGAGCCATCGCAGCGCGGGCAGGTAAGCGGCACCCTCGCCACCGCCTCCAGGGCCTGGGTGTCAGCGGTCGGCATGGGACAGATGGGCTACGTGGCGGACAACACCGGCCGCCCGCTCGCCGAGGTGTCCAAGCCCCTGCGCCGCATGCTGAAGCGATACGGCATCTCCGCGGCAGAGTGGGACGTGATCCGCGCCGCGCCGCTGGTCGAGCACGAGGGCGCGCGCTTCTTCGACCCGGCGAACGTGTCCGACCGGGCGGCCGGCGAGAAGCTGATGGAGGCCATCATTCAGGAACGCGCGTTCGCCGTGCTGGAGCCGGACAGCCGGGTGCGCGGCTTCACCACCGGCGGCTTGCAGCGCGGCACTATTCCGGGCGAGATCGCGCGCTCGGCCATGCTGTTCAAGTCGTTCGCGGTCACGATGCTCACCACGCACATGATGCGGGCGGCACAGAAGGGCAGCCTGGGCGGCAAGCTGGCCTACTTCGGCGCATTCACCGGCCTGCTGACCATCTCCGGTGCCGTGGCACTCCAAGCCCGGCAGATCATCCAGGGCAAGGACCCGCGGCGCATGGATGACCGCAAGTTCTGGGGTGCGGCCTTCATCAGGGCGGCGCGCTCGGCATCTTCGGAGACTTCCTGTACACCGGCTACGACCGGGGCGACCGCGGGTTCATGGCGGCGCTCGGCGGCCCTCTGGCCGGCGCCGTCGAGGACGCCGCGCGCATCACCCTGCCGAACGTCCGGCAGGCGGCCGAGGGCGAGCCCACGAAGATCGGCGCGGAACTGGTCGACCCGGAGTACCGCCGGAGCTTCGCGCGCATGGAACGGAAGGCGCGGCAGGACTACCAGCAGGGCTACTGGTGGCGGCCGGGGCAGGGCACGCCCGACCGTGCGCCGGACCTGGGGGCGGCGCTGCCGAGGTGAGGTGTTTCAGTTTTTCCAGCCGTGTCGGGGTTTGTTGATTCGCGCATGAATCAACACTCCGCGGCGCGTGCGTTGGGCGGTGCGGCGGGCTGCGGCATGGTCGGCCTCACCTCCGTGGTTTGTCGCTCTTTGGTTTTGGGTGGAGGCAAACCTGGGCCGCCCCTCACCGGGCGGCCTTTTCGTTGCCTGGGAGGTGGTGACCATCTGGCCATCGAGGCGGACACCTGTTCGCCCATCCTGCCGCTGAAACCGTTGCAACGCCTTGGTTCTGGCAGGACAAGTAGCTGGCCATCTGGTCGCCCATCCTGGTGACCAAGCGGCGCCGTGCGTTGGCCCCGTCGCACCCCCGCCGCCATCCTGCCCCGGACGCAAGCCCGAGGACCGCCGCAGATGGCCCGCATCAAGCTCGACAGCATCGCCCCCCGC
The DNA here is from genome assembly GCA_023412175.1 of Pseudomonadota bacterium. Taxonomy (GTDB): domain Bacteria; phylum Pseudomonadota; class Alphaproteobacteria; order Azospirillales; family Azospirillaceae; genus Azospirillum. The sequence continues at coordinate 8,756 of JAEYOB010000117.1, forward strand.
AAGCGCTACAGCGTTGGCGCCACGCCGCAGAGCACGTTCACCGTGCCGTTCCCGTTCTTCGCGCTGACGGACATCAAGGTCATCGTCGGCGGGGCCACGCTCCCGGCCAACGGCTACGCGGTCACCGGCACAGCGCGGGAAGGCGGCTACCAGAGCGGCACCGTGACGCTGACCACGCCCGTCAGCAACACCACCATAACCGTGCTGCGCGACATCCCGCTCGCGCGCACCACTGACTTCCCGAGCGCGGGTGGCCTCAAGGTCCCTGCGCTGAACGGCGAGTTCGACCGGGTTGTCGCCATGCAGCAGCAGATCGCCGACCGCACGATTCAGGTGCCCCCCGACGACACCGACGGCGCGCTGATGCTGCCGGGCCGGACCGACCGCGCGAACAAGCTGCTTGCCTTCGACGGCGAGGGCCAGCCGACGCAGACCGACGTCACGGTCGAACGCCTCGCCGCGACCGTCACCGCCGCGTTCACCGCCGGCAAGGTGCTGGTCGAGGTGCCGACCATTACGGCTGACGGCGTGACCACCGCGTTCCCGACCGGTTACGACCTCATCAGCGCAGCGCAGGTGATGCTCACCATCGGAGGAATCTTCCAGCCGCCGGCCACCTACGCCATCAGCGGGCAGAACGTCGTCGTCAGCGAGCCGCCCCCGGCCGGCGCTGATGTGCAGATCCGCATCCTTGGCGCCGCCGTGGACGTGTAGGGGCCGAGGGGGCCTGAGGGTATCGGTGTCACCAGCGCAACCGTCAACGGCGACGGCCACCTGATTATCACCCT
>JAEYOB010000121.1 GCA_023412175.1 Pseudomonadota bacterium
GGACGGAGTGGCGGTTGCGAAGAGAGGCGAGGCGAGACTCAAGGCTCATGGTGGCTCTCCTTCTGTAGCCGGATGCGGCTGCACGCAGAAGCGTAGCCCGAGTCGCCGGCTCGGTCTATGGGATTACATTCGTGTAACAGTTCGATGTCACAGCAATGAAAGCCGGTCAGGAGTCGGTGCAATCCACCCCCGGCGGCGCACCGTAGGGGTTGTCCGTCTCAACGCCGTAGCCGTTGCGCGATGTCGGCGCGTTGACGAGGCCGATGGACAGCAGGCGGGAAGCGCCCCCTTCACGCCCGCGCCGTTGCGGTCCGGCGCGCCGGACGGCGGGCGGCGTCCTCGTCGCCGGCGGCGGCGGAGCGGCGGAAGGTGCTCACTTCGGTGATGCGGTTGATCGTCAGACCGGCCAGCCGGCACGGCAACACCTCCACCACCTCGAAGCCGTGCGCGCGGGTGAAGCGGTTGGTGAGACGGTCGCGCGCCTCGCGTTCGGTTTCGGCAACCAGCAGGTAGCGGCGTACGCCGACCCACGCGCGGTGCGCAGAGCGGTCCTCCGACGCGGCGTTGGGATCGTAGCGCACCGCCGCCTCGAAGAACCGCCCCGGCCGCGGCTCCATCCGGTCGAAGATGTAGTAGCGCTGCATCGGCCCGGCCTTCTTGGCCTCGAACTCCGCGAGCAGCGCTGCGAGATCCTGTTCGGCCTTGGCGGCGCGCCGCTCGGTGTCGGAGACCTGCTGGTTGACCGCGGCGTAGTCCTTGGACGCCTCGTGCAGTTCCTTCCTGACGTCCTCCGCCGTCTCCTTCAGCTTGGTGAGCGAGACACGCGCGGTGATGAGTTGGCGCCGCCAGAAGCGGTTCGACAGCACGGTCAGGATCACCAGGCCCAGCGAGACGTACAGCAGCATCCCCGTCATGCGGCGATCTCCTCCGACCCGTCGGGGGCCGCGGACAGCGGCAGCAGGTTGGCGGGCAGGATGCCGGAGCGCGGGGTGAAGGCGGTGCGCAGCAGGCCGGCGGCGTGGTCGGCCGAACCTGCCCAGATGTGCGCACAGTTCCGGTATTCCCAGATCTGCCGCGAGAAGATGATGTCGTGGCGCTCGACTCCGGCGGAGTCCGAACCGGCCGCAAGCTGTGACCAGTAGCCCAGCGCGGCGCCATCGCACTCGCCCAGCTCGTGCACCATCTCGATCTTGGCGTATTCGAGCGCCTTCAACTCGCCCTGCAGTCTCTGCCGGCGATTGACGAATTCGGTCAGGCGGGCCTGGAGGGCCGACAGCTCGGCGCCGCGGGCGGTGGACTTGGCCGTCCATTCCCGCAGCGCGGCCTTCTTCCTTTCGATCTGCCGTTGCAGCACCGTGGCGCGCGTCCGCTCCGCACTCACCCGCGCGACGTCGAAGACGATGGACAACCCGAGCGCGGCGGCGCTCGCCACCAGCAACAGAAGCCCCAGGAACTCACCGTCGAACAGCATCCCGTTGCGCCCTCTGCATTGCGCAAAGTGGAATGGTACACGCAAAGGCGGCAGTTCTCCTGCGACGCCGCGTCGCATAGGTGTGCGTTTCGGCAACGCGCGGCGCGGCTTGCCCGTCGTCAGCCGGCGGGGGACTGCTCGCGCGGCTCGAAGCGCATGGCGACGCCGTTCATGCAATAGCGCTTGCCGGTCGGCGGCGGCCCGTCGTTGAAGACATGGCCGAGGTGCCCGCCGCACCGTGCGCAGTGAACCTCCGTGCGCGGGTAGATCATTTTGAAGTCGGTGGAGGTGCCGATTCCTCCCGGCAGCGGCTCGTAGAAGCTGGGCCAGCCGGTGCCGCTGTCGTACTTGGCGGCCGAGCTGTACAGCGGCTGGTCGCAGGCGGCGCAGTGGAACACGCCGGTGCGCTTCTCGTGGTCGAGCGGGCTGGAGCCGGCGCGCTCGGTGCCGTGGTCGCGCAGCACGTAGTACTGCTCGGGCGTCAGCATCTGCTTCCACTCCGCCGCGGTCTTGTTGACTAGGAATCGCTCCGCCGCGGCCTCCGCCGGGAAGCCGGCGAGGTGCTTGGCCAGCAACCCGCCGCCCAGCAGGCCGAGGCCGGTGCGCAAGAGGGTGCGTCGTTTCATGGCGTGGATCCTCCCGAAGTCGCCCATCATCCACAGAGTATCGGTGCGCGCTGCCGTCCGGGCCAGGGCCTCGCGCGCCGTTCACGAGGACGTGACGGCGCCGGAGACGGCTCCGGAGACGGATCGTTGCGCGTGTGGGGGCGCTGCCATCCGACGCACTCTCCTTCCTGGATAGGATCTTTCCCTTTGTGTTTCGATCCCGTAATCTGAAGCTGTGCCACGCGCCTCCCGTTCGGAGAAGGGCGCGGGCGCCCTGTGGGGAGGCCGGCGCGAAGATCCATGTCGGGGCACGATGAAAAGTATCTGCGGGTGATCCGCGATGCGCTGCTCCAGCACCAGCAGTGGCTGAAGCGCGACCCGCCGGGCCGGGGGCGGCGGGCCGACCTCAGCTTCCTCAATCTGTCCAGGCTGGGCCTCAACCGGATCAACCTGACCGGGGCCAAGCTGGCCGGCGCCAGCCTGCACCGGTCGCGCATGGCCGGCGCCGACCTCCGGCAGGGCGACCTGTTCTGCGCCGACCTGTCGCACGCCGACATGACCGGCGCCAAGCTGATGGGCGCCGACCTGCGCGGGGTGCGGGCGGACGGGGCGCACCTGTCGGAGGCCGACCTCAGCGGCGCCGACCTGCGCAAGGGCGCCATCGCGCCGTGCGAGACGCGCCGGCCGGCCGGGAACCTGGACGGCAGCACCACCTTTGTCGGCTCGCGGCTGACCGGCGCCATCCTTGCCGACTGTCGCATGGCGCAGTGCGACCTGTCCGGCAGCGACCTCGGCGGCGCCAACCTGACCGGCGCCGACCTGTCGGGGGCGCTGCTGATCTCCGCCAACCTGACCGAGGCGACGTTGCACAAGGCCAGCCTGACCGGCGCGCTGTTGTGCGGTGCGCGCCTCGACGACGAACTCCGCCACGCGCTGGAGCGCCGGGGCATCGACGTTGATGGCACCGGTCTGCTCAGCTTGGCCGAACGCATCGCCGACGGGTTGTCGGCGCACCAGATCTGGGTCGATCACGTCGGCAAGGCCGGAGGGCGGCTTGAGCTGCAGCGGGCCGACCTGCGCGGCTACAGCTTCGCCAACCAGATGCTGTCGGGGGCGGTGATGCGTTTCTGCGGGCTGCGCGGGGCGGATTTCTCCGGCGCGAAGCTGGTGATGGCCGACCTGTCCTACAGCGACCTGCGCGACGCCGACTTCACCAGCGCCGATCTCTCCGGCTGCAACCTGCGCGGCGCCAATCTGGCGGGGGCGAAGCTGTGGCGGGCGCGGCTCAACGCCGTGGACATCGTCGGCGACGGCAGCCGCATGTGGCCGACCAACCTGGAGGGCGCCAGCCTGACCGGCGCCGATCTGCGCGACGTCAGCCTCGCCCGCGCCGTCCTGCACCGCACCGACCTGACCGCCATCAAATCGACCGTGAACACCCTGAAGGGAGCCGACGTGACGCTGGCGGTCGGGTTGGGCGTGGCTCCGGCGGCGGGGCGGGCATAGCGGAGGGGAGCCCTGCCTTCACCCCTATGTGGATGGACGCTGCGGGAGCGGGCTGGTATGGTTGACGTATACGTCAACCAACGACAACCACCAAAGGGGAGGAGACGGCCATGACCTCGGCCGGGACACTGACGGGCAAGACGCTGTTCATCACCGGCGCCAGCCGCGGCATCGGCAAGGCCATCGCCCTGCGGGCGGCGCGCGACGGCGCCAATGTCGCCATCGCCGCCAAGACCGCCGACCCGCATCCCAAGCTGGAAGGCACCATCCACTCGGCGGCGGAGGAGATCAAGGCGGCCGGCGGCCGGGCGCTGGCCATCCAGTGCGACATCCGCGACGAGGCGCAGGTGGACGCGGCCATCCAGCAGACCGTGGAGGCGTTCGGCGGCCTCGACGTGCTGGTCAACAACGCCAGCGCCATCAGCCTGACCGGCACGCTGGAGACGCCGCCCAAGCGCTGGGATCTGATGATGGGCGTCAACGGCCGCGGCACCTTCGTCTGCTCGCAGGCCGCCATCCCGCACCTGCTGAAGGCGGAGAACCCGCACATCCTGACGCTGTCGCCGCCGCTCAACCTGAACCCGCGCTGGTTCAAGCACCACACCGCCTACACCATCGCCAAGTATGCCATGAGCCTGTGCACGCTGGGCATGGCGGCGGAGTTCAAGGGGCGGATCGGCGTCAACTCGCTGTGGCCGCGCACGATCATCGGCACGGCGGCCATCGCCATGCTGAAGGGTGCGGCCGAGTTCGACAACTGCCGCAAGCCGGAGATCCTCGCCGACGCCGCACACGCCATCCTGACGCGCGACGCCAAGGTGTGCGGCGGCAACTTCTTCATCGACGACGAGGTGCTGCGCGAGGCCGGAATCACCGACCTGGAGCCGTACGCCGTGAAGCCTGGCGCGCCGCTGGCGCCGGATATCTTCCTCGACTGAGTTCCGGCCGATCGCAGGCCGCACCTCGTAAGAGGTATATGCCTTCCTTATCCCGGCCCCGATGTCTGTAAAGACCAACGGAATTGCTGGGATAAGGGGGCGGCATGGCTTCGGTCCGCGTTTTCGCATTCGCCTTGCTCGCCTGGGTGCCCACCGCGTGGGCCGAGCCGTTCAGCATCGCCGGCCTGACCTTCAGCGACGAGTTGGGCGGCTTCCGCATCCTGTCCGTTTCGGGTGCCGGCACGCCAGAGGACCCGTTCGTGGTGGTCGAGGAGGTCACCGCGCCGGAACAGGTGGTGCTGGTCATCCGCGGGACGCTGGAGGCGTGGACCGGCCGCCTCGCGCACAACCGCATCGGCAGCGACCACCCCTTCGGCTACGCGCTGCGCAAGGTGGTGATCAACCGCACCGACAGCGTGTGGACCGGCTACGACGTGGAACTCCAGCAGCCGCTCGCCCAGGCGAGCACGCAGGACGACGGCCTGAGCTTCGGCGAGGGCAGCACCTACCAGCGCTACGCCCACGCCGACCTGTTCCGGGTGGCGCGGGTGGTCTCGAAGCCGCTGGACAGCATCACCTTCAGCCTCGGCGACGTGCCGCCCGGCGGGCGGATCGCGCTGGACTTCGTGGTGACGGACATCCAGGAGCGCCCGGCGATCTTCCTGGCGCAGCGCCGGCCGTGGTTGGTGTCGGAAAGGCATGGGAAGTAGAGAGATTCCTGAGATCGTCGTCCTTTGAACAGCTTTCCGCAGCATCGCCCTATGACCAGCCCCGCGCCGTGTGGCTGATTGACGAAATTCCCTCCGAGGATGAATACTCCGCATAGGGAATAGCTAATGGGGCGGAGCATGACGGAACCGGAAGAAATTTTCCCGTTGGACGCGCGTTCGCTTGGGAGCATCGAAGCGGATTGCAAAGACTGTCCGTTCCCGATGTCCGACAAACAGGCAGGAAAGTTCAAGTTTCCGCTGTCGGTGAAGGCCATTCCCCAGCACATCACGGATCTGATTGATCGGCCTTGCCGCTTTATCCGGCCCGGCGACGTCGTTCCTCTCGACTACAATCCGGTGCGGGTGAGCATCTACGTCGACGAGAAATCGAGGATCATTGATATCCGCTTTGGGTGAGTGGGAAACCGCGCGGTCGACGATGGTGATGAAGGGATTTCGTCCAACGCCCCTCAGTGTGCCTCCGCCCAGCTGTCCCCGATCCCGGCCTCGGCCACCAGCGGCACGCCGAGGTGTGCAGCCTCCTCCATCACCCGCTGGACGGTCTTCGCGGCCTCCGCGGCCTCGTCCGCCGGCACCTCGAACAGCAGTTCGTCGTGCACCTGCAAGAGCATGCGCGCCTGGGAGCCCGCGGCCTCCAGCGCTGCCGGCACGCGGGACATGGCGCGCTTCATGATATCGGCGGCCGTGCCCTGGATCGGCGCGTTGATCGCCTGCCGCTCGGCGAAGGCGCGGCGCGCCGCGTTCTTGTCGTGGATGCCCGGAATGAAGCATTTCCGGCCGAACAGCGTGCAGACGTGGCCGTGCTGGCGGGCGAAGGCCTTGGTCGCCTCCATCCACTCCCGCAGCTCGTGGAAGCGTTCGAAATAGGTCTTGATGAAGGCGTTCGCCTCGCCCGGCATGATGCCGAGCTGGCGGCCCAGCCCGAAGCCCGAGATGCCGTAGATGATGCCGAAGTTGATGGCCTTCGCCTTGCGGCGGATGTCCGGCGTCATCTTGTCGAGCGGCACGCCGAACACTTGGCTGGCGGTCATGGCGTGGACGTCGATGCCCTCGCGGAAGGCGTGGCGGAGGGCCTCGACGCCGGCGATCTCGGCGACCAGCCGCAACTCGATCTGCGAATAGTCCACCGACACCAGCTTGCAGCCCGGCTCGGCGACGAAGGCGCGGCGGATCTTGCGGCCCTCCTCGTTGCGGATCGGGATGTTCTGCAGGTTGGGGTCGGTCGAGGACAGCCGCCCGGTGTTGGTCAGCGCCATGGAGAAGCTGGTGTGGACGCGGTCGTTCCGGTCGGCCTGCTCCTGCAGTGCGTCGGTGTAGGTGCTCTTCAGCTTGGCGAGCTGGCGCCAGTCGAGCACGCGCTGGGCGATGTCGTGCCCCTGTTCGGCCAGCGCTTCCAGCACGCTGGAATCGGTGGAGTAGGCGCCGGTCTTGCCCTTCTTGCCGGCGCCCGACAGCTTCATCTCGGCGAACAGGATCTCGCCGAGCTGCTTTGGCGAGCCGACGTTGAAGGGGCGGGGGGCGAGCGCGTGCACCTCGGCCTCCAACTGCACCAGCCGCTCGGCGAAGTCCTGCGACAGGCGGCGCAGCTCGGCGCGGTCGATGCGCACGCCGGCGCGCTCCATGTCCGCCACGATGGGCGTCAGCGGGCGTTCCAGCGTCTCGTAGACGGTGACCATGCGGGCGTCGACCAGCAGCGGCTTGAGGATTTTCCACAGGCGCAGCGTGATGTCGGCGTCCTCGGCGGCGTAGTCGAGCGCCTTGTCCAGTTCCACGCGGTCGAAGGTGATCTTCGTCCGGCCGGTACCGCAGACCTCCGCGTACTTGATGGTCGTGTAGGCGAGGTGCAGCTCGGCCAACTCGTCCATGCCGTGGCCGTGCGCGCCGCCCTCCAGCACATAGGACATCAGCATGGTGTCGTCGGTCGGCGTCACCCGCACGCCGTAGCGTGCGAAGAGCTGGTGGTCGAACTTGAAATTGTGGCCGATCTTGAGGATCGACGGATCCTCCAGTACGTCCTTCAGCGCCGCCATGGCCTGTTCGGGCTTGATCTGCCGCGGTCCCTCGCCGCCGAACGCCAGTTCGCCCTCGGCGCTGTCGCCGGCGCGGTGGCCAACGGGGATGTAGCAGGCCAGCCCCGGCGCGGTGGCGAGCGATATACCGACCAGATTGGCGGTGGAGGGGGTGAGCGAGTCGGTCTCGGTGTCCACCGCCAGCACGCCGGCCTCGCGGGCGCGGTCGATCCACGCCTGAAGGGCGGTCGGGTCCTGCACCAGTTCGTAACGCTTCTCTACGTCGTGCAGGGCGTGCGTGCGGACGCGGGCAGCGGCAGATCCGGTGCCCCCACCCTGACCCTCCCCCGCTGGCGCAGGGGAGGGTTGGGTGGGGGCAAGCGATCCACCCGCGAAGGCCCCGTCCGCCACCGTCCCGTCCTTGGCGATCTCGTTCTCCAGCCGCGTGACGATGCTGCGGAAGCCCTGGGCGCGCAGGAAGGTCAGCAGCTTGCCGTGGTCGGGCTCGCGGACCTTCAGCTCCTCGATGGGCTTCGGCACCGGGACGTTCTGGTCGAGGGCCACCAGCCGCTTGGAGATGCGCGCCAGATCGGCGTTGTCGATCAGCTTCTGCCGGCGCGCTGGCTGCTTGATCTCGCCGGCGCGCGCCAGCAGCGTCTCCAGGTCGCCGTTTTCGGTGTTGAGCTGCGCGGCGGTCTTGACGCCGTTGCCCGGCACGCCCGGCACGTTGTCCACGCTGTCGCCGGCCAGCGCCTGCACGTCCACCACCTTCTCCGGCGTCACGCCGAACTTCTCGAACACCTCGTCGGGGCCGATCATCCGGTTCTTCAGCGGGTCGAGCATGCGCACGCCCGGCCGCACCAGCTGCATCAGGTCCTTGTCGGAGGAGACGATGGTCACCTCGCGCCCCGCCTCGACGGCGAGGCGGGCGTAGGTGGCGATCAGGTCGTCGGCCTCGAATCCCTCCAGTTCCAGGCAGGGCAGGCAGAACGCCTCGGTGGCCTCGCGGATCAGCGCGAACTGCGGCTTCAGCTCCTCCGGCGGCTCGGGGCGCTGCGCCTTGTAGAGCGGGTAGATCTCGGAGCGGAAGGTCTCGCGCTTGGAATCGAACACCACCGCCACGGCCTGGGCGTGCAGGTCGGCCAGCAGCTTGGTCAGCATGTTGGCGAAGCCCATGACGGCGTTCACCGGCGTGCCGTCCGGCCGGGTGAGGATCGGGATCGCGTGGAAGGCGCGGAAGATGAACCCGGACCCGTCCACCAGATAGAGCGCCTCCGGGGCGGCGGCGGTGGCGGTGGGGGGCTCGGCCCCAACGATCTCGGTGCTCTGGTCGGTCATGCGTCCCTCTCCTTGGGAGGCTAACTTGGCGGATGCGCGTCCGAGAGTCGAGAGGGCGGAGGATTGCGACGGAAGGGCGCAGGGCTCCGCCGTGTCCATGGGTCGGCGGCGGGCGTATCATTATTTTGTAATGTGAAGGAGCGCAGCCCATGGACACGGCAACCGATGCCTTGCTGTCCCGCGCCCTGGCCGAGCTCTGGCGCGGCTCCGCCGCCCTCGGGATCAACGACGCGATCCAGCATGGCCTGGAACTGGCGGTCACCCTGACCGGCAGTTCCATCGGCTATTTCCACTTCGTCAACGACGATCAGGAGACGCTGGAACTGATCGCCTGGTCGAAGTCCACGCAGGCGTTGTGCACGGCTTCGAGCGACCGCCACTATCCGGTCTCGACGGCGGGGGTCTGGGTGGACTGCCTGCGCACCCGCGCCCCGGTGGTGCACAACGACTATCAGGCGCTGCCGGGCCGGCACGGCTATCCGTCCGGGCACGCCCATCTCGTCCGCCATCTGAACGTGCCGCTGGTCGAGGGCGGTCTCGTGCGCTTCATCATCGGCGTCGGCAACAAGCCCACCGACTACACGGCGGACGACGTGGTGGCGCTGGGTACGCTGGCGGGCGACCTCTGGACGCTGATCCAGCAGAAGCAGGAGGTGGCGGTGCTGCGGCACCGCGCCGGCTGGCTGGCGCGCATCCAGCGCATCACCCGCAGCACCAGCTTCGAGTGGGACATCGGCGACGATGCGCTGGGCTTCGACGCCGACGCCCGCCTGCTGACCGGCGGCTACGCCCCGGCGCCGGGCAGCATGGCGCATCTGCGCCATCTGGTCGTGGAGGCCGACCGCGCCCGCTTTTCCGCCGCCCTGGACGAGGCGCGCCGCACCCCCGGCCAACTGGCCGGCGAGGTCGTGGGGATGGAGCGGCCGGACGGCCGCCGCTGGACCGCCCGGCTGATGCTGCGCGCTGACCCGCGGGAGCGCGGCAGCGGGCTTGTGCTGCGCGGCGTGATCCAGGACATTTCCGACGAGCTGACCGTCGAGGAGTATCGGCACAAGGCCTTCCACGACTACCTGACCGGGCTGGCGAACCGTGAAATGCTGGTGCACCGGCTGTCCGGCGCCGTCGCCCGACTGCCGCATCACGGCATTGCGGGGGGCTGCGCCGGGGGCGGCATCGGTCTGGCGCTGCACATGCTCGACCTCGACCGCTTCAAGCCGGTCAACGACACGCACGGGCACGGCATCGGCGATGCGGTGCTGAAGCAGGTCGCCCGGCGCCTCCAGGGCATCACCCGGCGCAGCGACGTGGTCGCCCGCATGGGCGGCGACGAGTTCGCCGTCCTCCAGCTCGACGTCTCCGCGCCGGACGATGCAGCGGCGCTGGCGGCGAAGATCGTCAGCACGCTGTCGGAGCCCTACGAGATCGAGGGCCTGGCGCTGACCATCGGCGTCAGCATCGGCATCGCGCTTGGCCGCGAGGGCGGCGGCAACCCCGACCTGCTGCTGCGCGACGCCGACGCGGCGCTTTACCGCTGCAAGGCGGCGGGCGGCGGGCGCTTCGCCTTCCACGGGGCACCGCCGCAGGTGGTGTGACGGGCGCGCGCTTGCTCGCCGGCGGCGGCGCGACCATCTCTCTTCGAAGCAGCGAGGGGAGACACGCGCATGTCCACGGCACGACGAACCGCCATCATCGCCGCCCTTGCAACCGTTGCGGCCGGCACCGCCTGGGCCCACCACGGCTGGGGCAGCTACGACAGCACGCGGCTGGTGGCGCTGGATGGCACGCTGGAGTCCGTCGAGTACCGCAGCCCGCACGTGTCCGCCCGGCTGCCGGCCGAGGGCAGGACCTGGCTGCTGATCCTGGCGCCGCCGTCGCGCATGACCAACCGCGGCCTGCCGGACGGCAAGCTTGCCGCCGGGCAGAAGGTGCGCGTCGAAGGCTATGTCCACAAGTCGGAGCCGGCCGAGTTCCGCGCCGAGCGCATCATGGTCGATGGCCAGACCGTCGAGCTGCGCTGATGGAGCACCACGCGGCCTCCGGCCCGGACTGGTTGATGGCGCTGGAGAACTCGGGCCTCGGCGATACGATGCGCCAGTCGCTCTGGCTCTACCCGGCGGCCAACGTCCTGCATGTGCTGGCGGCCGGCGTGCTGATCGGCGCGATCCTCGGGTTCGACCTGCGGCTGCTCGGCCTGGGCCGCCGGGTGCCGGTGGCGCCGCTGGCTTCGCTGCTGGTGCCGCTGGCCGCCGCGGGGGTGCTGCTGGCGCTGCCCACCGGCTTCCTGCTGTTCACCGCCGACGCCACGGCGATCGCCGGCAACCCGGTGTTCCCGGTCAAGCTGGCCCTCGTCGCCGTCGGCCTCGTCAACGTGGCGGCCTTCCACTTCGGCGCGCTCCGCGGGATCGAGGGATGGGGGGGCCATATACCGGCCGCGGCGCGGGTGGCGGCCGTGGTGTCGCTGGCCGCGTGGCTGTGCGC
>JAEYOB010000162.1 GCA_023412175.1 Pseudomonadota bacterium
CGCCAGCACCGCCCCGCCCCGCCCGGCCGCCCACTCCTGCGCCAGCAGCGCCAGCGCAAGGCTGTCGGCGCCGCCGGACACGCCGACGGCGAGGCGGGGAGCGGACTCGAAGCCGCCCAGCCGCGCCATGCGGGCGGCGAACGCCTCGCCGCTCAGGGGGCTCAGCGGCAGCTCAGCTTCCTGCGCTCGGTCTCCGAGCGGCGCTTCACGCTGGGAGCGGCGTCGGGATACAGCTTGTTGAGCTGGCCGAACGCCGTGCAGGCCTCGGTCTTCTTGTTGAGCGCGGCCAGCGACAGGCCGAGCTTCAGGAGGGCGTCCGGCGCCTTGTTGCCCTTCGGGTACTTCTGGAGGACTTCGCCGAAGCTCGCCGCCGCCTCACCGTAGCGGTTGCGGACGTAGTAGCTCTCGCCCAGCCAGTACTGCGCGCTGCCGGTCAGGCTGTGGTTCTTGTTCTTGGTGATGAAGGTGCTGAACGCCTTCTCCGCCTGATCGTAGCTGCCGGTGCGCAGCAGCTCGAACGCGTGCTCGTACTGCTTGTCGGGGCTGGCGTTGGCCGGCAGGGCCGCGACCTGCGCCTTCTCGGACTCCTTCTCGGCGGGCTTGGCGGCGGCAGGAGCGGAGGCGGCCGGCTTGTCGGGCACGGCGGCGACCGGCGCCGGGGTGGCGGCAGCGCCGCCGGCGGAGCCGCCCTTCTCAAGCTGCTGGAGGCGGAAGTCGATGTCGGCGTTGAGACGCTCCAGCCGTTCCTTGAGCTGGTTCACGTGATAGCCGCTCTCCTCGTACCGGCCGGTCAGTTCCGAGACGGTGCGCTCCAGGCGCTGCAAGCGGATCTCGAAGTCGGCGGCGAGCGACGGCGCCATGCCGCCGGCCTGCGCCACCTGATAGGACTCGGCGACCTGCACGGGCGGCAGGCCAAGCTGCGCTTCCAGCCGCTCCAGGCGTCCGGCCGTGCCGCCTTCCGCGTGCGCGGGGCCGAACCAGAACACCCCGCCCAGAAGCAGGGCGGCCAAACTCGTCGTCGTCTTCATCGCAGATGCCCACGTTGTCCGGCGCCAGCGCCGGAAAGCCTTTGCCGTCGCAACCCGGCGAAAATATGGCGGTGGGCGGTTAAAGAAAAGCGGCATTCTGCGGTCGTGGAACGCGAAACGCCGCCCCGGTTCCCCGGAGCGGCGTTCGTCACGAGACCCGCAGGTCGCGAAACCGGCCGACTTAGTCGACGACGGTCACGCCACGACGGTTCTGGGCCCAGGCCGCCTCGTTCGAGCCGAGCACCGCCGGGCGCTCCTTGCCGAAGGAGATGACCTTGACGCGCGCCGGGTTGGTGCCCTGCGCGACGAGGTAGTTCTTGGCCGAGTTGGCGCGGCGCTCGCCGAGGGCCAGGTTGTACTCGCGGGTGCCGCGCTCGTCAGCGTGGCCTTCGACGGTCACGGTGACGTTCGGGTACTGCTTCAGCCAAGCGGCCTGGCGGTCCAGGGTGGCGCGAGCCTCCGGGGACAGGTCGTAGCGGTCGAAGCCGTAGAACACGCGGTCGCCGACGTTGACGACCAAGTCCTCCTGCGAGCCCGGACGGACGGTGCTGGTGTTGGTGCCGGTGCCCGAAGCGGCGCCGGTGTCCTTCGGAGCGGTTTCGCAGGCGGCGAGGAGCGCCATGGCGGCGCAGAGGCTCACGATCTTGAGATTCATAGTATTGGACCCCTTAAACGACAGTCGGTTCTTGGTACGGAGAAGGAAGAAGCGTCGTTTGCGCGGTAACCGTCAGCCCCGACGGAAGACGGCACCGCGACCAGGGTCATCGAACCCTGGCCGAAGTGCCGTACGCGCGCCGCGCAAAATAGGACTACTCCACTAGGGAATCAAGGGCGACCATGCGGGATCCGACGCGTCCAGCGGGGTGGACACGCGGCGCTCGTTGAAGCCGGTGACATCCACGGAGTACAGGCGCGCGTTGCGGCCGTTGCCCGACGGAAGGTCCTTGAAGAACATCAGCACGCGGCCGTTGGGCGCCCAGGTCGGGCCTTCCACGTGGAAGCCCTCGCTCAGGATGCGCTCGCCGGTGCCGTCCGGGCGGATCACGCCGACGGCGAAGTTGGAGCCGCGCTGGCGGGTGAAGGCGATCAGATCGCCGCGCGGCGACCACACCGGCGTGCCGTAGCGGCCCTCGCCGAAGGACAGGCGCTTCACGCCCGAGCCGTCGGCGTTCATGATGTAGAGCTGCTGGCTGCCGCCGCGGTCCGACTCGAAGACGATGCGGTTGCCGTCCGGCGAATAGCTGGGGCCGGTGTCGATGCCCGGGCTGTCGGTCAGCTGGGTCTGCCGGCGGGTACGCAGGTCGAGGGTGTGGATATCGGTATTGCCGTTCTGCGCCATGCTCATGACGACCTTCTTGCCGTCCGGCGAGAAGCGCGGCGCGAAGGTCATGCCGGGGAAGTCGCCCAGCACCTCCTGGCGGCCGGTGTCGATGTTGAAGACGTACACGCGCGGCCGCTTGCCGAAGTACGACATGTACGTGATCTCCTGCGCCGTCGGCGAGAAGCGCGGGGTCAGCACCAGCGTCTGGCCGTCGGTGAGGAACTGATGGTTCTCGCCGTCCTGGTCCATGATGGCGAGGCGCTTCTTGCGCGCGTTCGCCGGCCCCGATTCGGAGATGTAGACGATGCGGGTGTCGAAGTAGCCGTCCTCGCCGGGCAGCCGCTTGTAGATGGCGTCGGCGATGATGTGGGCGATGCGCCGCCAGGAATCCGCGGTCGCCGTGTAGGACAGGCCGGCCATGTACTGGCTGGCCGTGACGTCCCACAGGCGGAAGTCAACCTTCATGCGGCCGTCCGGCGTGCTCTGCACCCCGCCGGCCACCAGCGCCTGGGCGCCGATGGCGCGCCAGTCGGCGTAGCGCGGCTCGCCGGTCTGGAGTTGCTGCGGCGTCTGCAGGAAGGCGGCCGGGTTGACCGGCTTGAACAGGCCGGAGCGTTCCAGGTCGGCGGAGATCACGCGCGACATGTCGGCGCCGACCTGCGCCTCGCGCCCGCCGGCACCGTAGAAGCTGGTGATGGCGATGGGCAGCGG
>JAEYOB010000243.1 GCA_023412175.1 Pseudomonadota bacterium
GAACTCGGTCGCGCTGCGCGGCGGCAGGCCTCCCAGCGACAGGATCTCCGCATTGCGAAGGACGGCGCGAAGCGCCACGGCCTCTTCCAACTGGGCGACCACGAAGGTCCGGCAGCCGGCCGCGTAAAGGGCAGGGGCGACCCGCGCGGCACCCAGGCCGTAGGCGTCCGCCTTGACCACGGCTGCGCAGCGGGCCGGCCCGACGCAGTCGCGCAGCAGCCGCCAGTTGGCGGCCACCGCGTCGAGGTCGATGGTCAGCAGGGCACCGGCGAAGCCGGCGGGGTCACTCGCCGGTGTCGATGTCATGCTGGGTGTCGAGGTCGCCGAACTTGGTGTATTGGCCATCGAAGTAGAGCCGCACGCTGCCGATTGGGCCGTGACGCTGCTTGGCGATGATCGCTTCCGCGGTGTTGTGCACCTCGGCGTAGCGCTGCTGCCAAGAGGCGTAACGGTCGTTGTACTTATCTTCCGTCTCCTCCGGCCGGCGGGCCGGCTCGGCGCGCTCAAGATAGTACTGTTCGCGGTAAACGAACATCACAACGTCGGCGTCCTGCTCGATCGAGCCCGATTCACGCAGGTCGGACAGCATCGGGCGCTTGTCCTCGCGCTGCTCCACCGCGCGGCTGAGCTGGGACAGCGCCAGCACCGGGAGGTCCAGCTCCTTGGCGATGGCCTTGAGGCCGCGGGTGATCTCCGAGATTTCCTGCACGCGGTTCTCCGAGCCGCGCTGCGAGCTGCCGCGCAGAAGCTGGAGGTAGTCGACCACGACGAATCCCAGGTTGTGCGTGCGCTTGAGGCGCCGGCAGCGGGTCCGCACGGCGGCGATGGACAGCGCCGGGGTGTCGTCCACGAAGAACGGCACGCGGGCCAGCTCCTGGCTGGCCTGGATGAACTTCGGGAAATCGCTGTCGCGCAAATCGCCGCGGCGCATCTTGTCGCCGGACACCTCGGCCTCGCCCGCAAGGATACGGGTGGCGAGCTGTTCGGCGGACATTTCCAGCGAGAAGAAGCCGACGCACGCGCCCTCGCCCCCGTTGGTCTTCATGTACGCCTTGGCGGCGTTGAAGGCCATGTTGGTGGCCAGCGCTGTCTTACCCATGGACGGGCGCCCGGCGAGGATGAGCAGGTCCGACGGGTGCAGGCCGCCCAGCTTGCGGTCGAGGTCGCGCAGGCCACAGGTCACGCCGGTGACGTGGCTGGAGCGGCGGAAGGCCGCCTCCGCCATATCGATGGCGACCTTCAGCGATTCGGAGAAGGCGATGAAGCCGCCCTGCACGTCGCCGGTCGAGGCGAGATCGAAGAGCTGCTTTTCCGCCTGCTCGATCTGGTCTATGGCGCCGGAGTCGAGGTCGTGCTCGTACGCCTCGTTGACCATGTCCGTGCCGACCTCGATGAGCTGGCGGCGCAGGAACAGGTCGTGGATCGTCTTGCCGTAGTCGGCGGCGTTGATCACCGTCACCACGCCGCCGGCCAGCTGCGCCAGATAGGCGCCGCCGCCGCCGTCCGCGGCGAACTGCGGGTCGTTCTCGAAATAGGCTTTCAGCGTCACCGGGTTGGCGACCTGCCCGCGCTCGATCAGCTTGGCGATCGCCTCGAAGATCTTCTGGTGGCCGGGGTCGTAGAAGTGCTGCGGACGCAGGAACTCGCCGACGCGCTCGTACGCCTTGTTGTTGACCAGGATGGCACCCAGCAGCGCCTGTTCGGCCTCCTCGTTGTGCGGCGCGGCGCGGTACTGGGGCGTGGCGTGGGCAGCCGCCGCGCTGCGGGCGGCGGCCCCGTCGATGACGCGGGGTTCGAAGGGAGCGGAGGGCTTGTTGTCCATGAGCGGCACTCTACCAAACGGCTGCGGCCGGGGCCTGTGCCAAGCGTCATGGGCTCCCCGAAAAACCTGTGCACAACTTTCATCCCCATGTGCAGAATGCCGGGGATAATCTGAATATATTATTTAACATCAAGCTGTTGCGCGATCACGTTCGCGTGGATCGGCAACCGCCTTCATCGCGCGTTCGGTCTCCAGCATGTAGTCCCGGGTCAGCGGTACCCCCCCAACCGAACGCGCCATCTGGATCTGCATGACCATGTGCCCCTGATAGCGGAAGGCGATTTCAGCACCGGCCAGATAGAACTCCCACATGCGGCAGAACCGCTCGTCGTAGAGGCGCACCGCCTCGTCGCGTCGCGCGAGGAACCGCTCGCGCCAATGGCGCAAGGTCTGGGCGTAGTGCAGGCGCAGAATCTCCACGTCGGTGGTCCACAGCCCGACGCGCTCGATACAGGGCACCACCTCGGACAGCGCGGGCGAATAGCCGCCGGGAAAAATGTACTTGCGCAGCCATGGGTTCGTGGAGCCCGGCCCCTCCATGCGGCCGATGGAATGCAGCAGCGCCACCCCGTCCTCGGCCAGCAGGTTCCGGACCTGCTTGAAGAAGGTGCCGTAGTGCGGCACGCCCACGTGCTCGAACATGCCGACCGAGACGATGCGGTCGAAGCGCCCGGTCATCTCGCGGTAATCGCGCAACTCGAAGCGAATCCGGTCGGACAGCCCCGCCGACTCGGCGCGTTGCCGAGCCACCTCCAGCTGTTCCTTGGACAGGGTGATGCCGGTGACCCGCACGCCGGCATGCCGGGCGAGGTACAGCGCCATCCCGCCCCAACCGCAACCGATGTCCAGCACGTGGTGGCCGGGGTGCAGCAGCAGCTTGGCGGCGATGTGGCGCTTCTTGGCCTCCTGGGCTTCGTCCAGCCCCATGCCCGGCTCGGCGAAATAGGCGCAGGAGTATTGCAGGTCGCGGTCGAGGAACAACTCATAGAGCTGCCGCGACAGGTCGTAATGATGGGCGACGTTGCGGCGGGCGCGGTGCAGCGGATTGTTCTGCTCGATATAACGCAGAATCGGCGCCAGCCGGTCGCGGAACTGCCCGGCAAAGCCATCCACGGTGACGCCGTCCGACAGGACCGCCAGCAGGTCGTAGAGGCTGCCGCCCTCGACGGCGAGGCGGCCATCCATGTACGCCTCGCCGAAGCTCAGGCGCGGGGTCAGCACTAGTTGCCGGTGCAGGGCCCGATCATGGAGCCGAAGTGTAATCGCCGGGGTGTCCGGCCCGATTCGGTGCACACGCCCATCGGCATCGACGAGCGTCAGACCGCCTCTGGTCAGCGCGGTGTTCAGAACGCGAACGAGCAGCATGCCACCCCCCTCGGTCGACTGGCTGGAGGTCGTTCCCGGAAAGGCTAGGGGCTGCGGCAAGCGGTGGGAAGAGGAGCGGCCTGGAACGTCCGGCGAGGTGGACGACTCTTTCGTTATCGAACGAAAGAAGTATGGCGCAGAAAAACGGAAAGCCGCCCCGCCCCCTTGCGGGAGCGGGCGGCCTCCGGACGAGCGTGACGAACGCTTGGAGGATCAGGCCTCTTCGGCTTCGTCCTCGGCCGCGATGTCGGCGGCCTCTTCCTCTTCGTCGATCAGGTCGGCGGCGGTGACCATGGCGCCCCGCTGAGCCTGCAGTTCGCCCTCTTCGGCGGAACGGGCGACGTTGACGGTCACGTCCTGGCTGACTTCCGGGTGCAGCACGATGCGGACCGGGAACAGGCCCAGCGTCTTGATCGGCTCGGCGATGGCGACCTGGCTGCGGTCGATCTTCACGCCGGCGGCGGTGACCGCCTCGGCGATGTCGCGGCTCGACACCGAACCGTACAGCACGCCGGTCTCACCCGCCTGGCGGATGACGACGACCGACAGGCCGTTCAGCTTCGGCGCGATGGCCTCGGCGTCCTTGCGGCGCTCGAGGTTCATCGCCTCGAGGTGGGCGCGCTGCTTCTCGAAGTGCTCGAGGTTCGCCTTGGTGGCGCGCAGGGCCTTCTTCTGCGGCAGCAGATAGTTGCGGGCGAAGCCGGGCTTGACCTTGACGATCTGGCCCATGTGGCCGAGCTTCTCGACCCGCTCCAACAGAATAACTTCCATCACTCGTCCTCCTGATCGGGGCCGACGCGCGCCCAGCGGCGGCGCAGCCCAATCCATTGCTCGATCACGCCCAAGCCGATCATGAGAAGGATCGGCCAACCGAAGAGAAACAGGAACAGGTAGAACCCGACGAGGAGCGCCACCTTGGCCGTCTGGCGGTTGGCGAAGGCGTGCACCACGGACAATCCGGCAATGCCGAACGGCAGCGACAGCACCAGCGCCACGTTGAGCGCCAGGAAGCCCAGCCAATCCGGCAGCACCATCGCCGCGGCCACCACGCCCGCGAACGCCAGCACCACCCACCCCGGCAGCTCCAGATCGGCCAGCCGCATCGGCGGACGCCGATTGCGGCCGAACCGCATCAGAAGCCCCTGCGCCAGGGCCGCGTTGACGATCGTCATGACAAGCCATGAGACCACCACGACGCCCGGCAACGCCGGAGCCAGCCAGAACGCTTCGGGCGGGGGAGGTTCACTCCCGGATGCGGTGAACCGCTGAGCCATGCCCTGCAGCGTCCGGCGCACCATGCCCTCAAGCCCGCCCGGTTCCCCCAGCGCCAGCACCACGGCGACGAAGAACGCCGCAATGCCGAAGCCGGTCAGTCCGAGCAGGAGCAGTCCCGGCGGGTACCACTCCACATTCCCCGTTTCCGTCTGCCGGGCCAGAAGTGCCTGGCGGGCCACCAGGGCCGCCGGCACCGCGCCCGTCAGGACGTATCCCAGCGGTCCCATAAAACCGCCCAGGGCGGTTGCCACCAGCACCGCTCCGACCGCTCCGGCCATGGCCGCGGCGGCAAAGCCGAACCACAGGCCGACCAGGAGCAGCGGCAACGGAGCGAGGTAGCCGAGGATCAGCGCACCGACGCCGGCGAACATCACCGACACGTACAGGAGCGCGCTGACCGCGCCGCCCCCCAGGGCAGCCATGAAGGCCGTAGGCATGGGGGTCTTCCTAATCCTCGACGGCTCTACTCGGGCTTACTTCACCACGTACGGCAGGAGCGCCAGGAACCGGGCGCGCTTGATGGCGCGGGCCAGTTCACGCTGCTTCTTCGTGGAGACCGCGGTGATGCGGCTCGGCACGATCTTGCCGCGCTCCGAGATGAAGCGGGACAGGAGCTTGACGTCCTTGTAGTCGATCGCCGGAGCGTTCGCACCCGAGAACGGGCAGGTCTTGCGGCGGCGGAAGAACGGACGGCGCGCACCGCCACCCGAACGCGGGGCGGCGCCAGTGGTCTGCTTGTCGCTCATCAGGCGATCTCCCCTTCAGCAGCCTGCGGCTGTTCGGAACGGCGGGGCGGGCGCGGCCCGCGGTCATCGAAGCGGCGGGGGCCGCGGTCACCACGGTCACCACGGTCGCCGCGTTCGCCGCGGCTCTGCATCATGGCGGACGGGTTGGCGTCCAGCGCATCGACGCGCACGGACATGTACCGCAGCACGTCTTCGTTGATGCTCATGTTCCGCTCCATCTCGAGCACGGCGGCGGCCGGTGCGTCGAGATTGAAGAGCACGTAATGGCCCTTGCGGTTCTTCTTGATCTTGTAGGTGAGCGTCTTCAGACCCCAGTGCTCGGTCTTGGTGACCTGACCGCCGTTGTCGCGGATGATCTGGGCGAACTGCTCGGCGAGCGCCTCGGCCTGGGCGGCCGAGATGTCCTGGCGTGCAATGAGCACGCACTCGTAGAAAGCCATCTTACTCCCCATGGCTGTTCATGGTCCGGCGCTGTTCCAGGCTTCACCTCGAAGCCGGTCAGCCGCCCGGGCCTAGCCGACACGCAGAACGCGCCGGCAAGGAGTTGCGAAGGCGGCGACTATACACAGAAATCCTTGCCGGGCAAGGAGAATGCAGGCTCCAAAGGATTCCTCGGACTCGTGCCCGGCAGACCGTGCGCGCTCCCGCTCTCTTCGCGGCCCCACGCCCGCGTATGCAGCCATGAACTCGACATTGAAGTCCGCCCCAAGCATGGGCATGACGTTTAGGTCAGGATTCTTTCTCCGGGCCTTCCTAATAATATAGATCGCGCGCGTGAAGGCGGTGGCCTCATGTTGCCAAGCATCGCTTGACTTGTGGCATTGTGCGGGTATGACTGTCGCGCAATTCCGGCGGCGCGTTCGGCGTACCGCCTCAGCACACGGGTTTTCGCAGACATGACCAGGGCGTTCGTCTTTCCGGGGCAGGGCAGCCAAGCCGTCGGCATGGGTCGCGAGCTGGCCGAAGCGTTCGAGATCGCCCGGCTCACCTTCGAAGAGGTGGACGATGCGCTGGAACAGCGCCTGTCGCGCCTGATGTTCGAAGGCCCCGAGGCCGACCTGACGCTCACCGAGAACGCCCAGCCGGCCCTCATGGCCGTCAGCGTCGCGGTGCTGCGCGTGCTCCAGCAGCAGGGCGGCGTCGACCTGCGGACGCACGCGACCTTCGTCGCCGGCCATTCGCTGGGCGAGTATTCGGCTCTGTGCGCCGCCGGCGCCTTCTCGCTGCCCGACACGGCGCGCCTGCTGAAGCTGCGCGGCCAGTCGATGCAGAAGGCTGTCCCGGTGGGCCGGGGCGCCATGGCCGCGCTGCTCGGCGCCGACCTGGAGCAGGCGCAGGCCATCGCCGCCGACGCGGCCCAGGGCGAGGTGTGCGCCGTCGCCAACGACAACGCCTCGGGGCAGGTGGTGATCTCCGGCGCCACCGACGCCATCGACCGCGCCATCACGCTGGCCGCCGAGCGCGGCCTGAAGCGCTCCGTCCGCCTGCCGGTCAGTGCGCCCTTCCATTGTCCGCTGATGCAGCCGGCCGCCGACGCCATGGCCGAGGCGCTCGAGGCGGTGGCGGTGAACGCCCCGGGGGTACCGCTGGTGGCCAACGTCACCGCATCCGCCGTCAGCGATCCGGCGGAGATCCGCCGCCTGCTGGTCGAGCAGGTGACGGGCATGGTGCGCTGGCGCGAGAGCGTCCTCTACATGAAGGCGCAGGGCGTGGAGTCGCTGGTCGAGTTGGGCGCCGGCAAGGTGCTCGCCGGCCTCGTCAAGCGCATTGACAAGGAGGTCGCCGCGGTGTCCGTGGGCACGCCGGCCGACGTCGAAGCCTTCCTCAAGACCCTGTGAGGCATTCCATGTTCGATCTGACGGGCAAGTGCGCCCTGGTCACCGGAGCGTCCGGCGGCATCGGGGCAAGCATCGCCAAGGCACTGCACGCGCAGGGCGCCACCGTGGCGCTCTCCGGCACCCGCGTCGAAGCGCTTGAGAAGGTCGCTGCCGAGCTGGGTGGCGAGCGCGTGAAGGTCACGCCCGGCAACCTGTCGGACGCCGCGGCCACCGAGCAGCTCATCAAGGACGCCGAATCCGCCATGGGGCAGATCGACATCCTCGTGAACAACGCCGGGCTGACCCGCGACCAGCTCGCCATGCGCATGAAGGACGAGGACTGGGCGCAGGTGCTGGACGTCAACCTGACGGCCGCCTTCCGTCTGTCGCGCGCGGTGCTGCGCGGCATGATGAAGCGCCGCTGGGGGCGAATCATCGGCATCACGTCCATCGTCGGCGTGACCGGCAATCCGGGGCAGGCGAACTACGCCGCCTCCAAGGCCGGCATGATCGGCATGTCCAAGGCGTTGGCGGCCGAGGTCGCCTCGCGCAACATCACCGTCAACTGCGTGGCGCCGGGTTTCATCACCACGGCCATGACCGACGCGCTGACGGGTGATCAGAAGGACAAGCTTTTGCACGCCATTCCCGCCGGCCGCATGGGCGAGCCGACGGAAATCGCCGCTGGGGTCGTCTACCTGGCGAGTGAAGAGGCCGCCTACATCACCGGCCAGACGCTGCACATCAACGGCGGCATGGCGATGATCTGAGCGGTCGACGCAAGGAACAGGACGGTGGAACTCCCGGCGCCCGCGGGCGCTGGTCAAGGCTGCCGAAATGTGTTATCGGACGGGGCTTTTCACGGCAGGACGACACGCCGCGGCGTGGCACGGACCTCCGAATTGCCCAAGCGGTTTCAAGGATTTTGGAAGGTCGAACATGAGTGACATCGCCG
>JAEYOB010000366.1 GCA_023412175.1 Pseudomonadota bacterium
GACATGACGAAGGACCTCGTCGACATCGAGATCATGGCGCACGGCGGCTCCGTGCTCGAGATCGAAAAGGTGGACGGCAAGTGGCGCGTGGTCCCGGGCTCGAAGTACAACCGCCGCATCACCGGCATGACCGAGGCGATGCTGACCGGCCCCGCCGCCGGCACTGACCGCCTCAAGACCAACGCCGACCCGTCCGGCACCAAGGTGCTCGGCATGCTCAACAACTGCGCCGGCGGCATCACGCCGTGGGGCACCTGGCTGTCGGCCGAGGAGAACTTCAACGGCTACTTCTGGGGCAGCCTGCCGGAGGGCAGCCCGGAGGCGGCCAACTACAAGCGCGTCGGCGTGCCGTCCAACTGGTACAACTGGGGCATGTACCACGACCGCTTCGACGTGACGAAGGAGCCGAACGAGGCGAACCGCTTCGGCTGGATCGTCGAGATCGACCCGCTCGACCCGACCGCCACCCCGAAGAAGCGCACGGCGCTCGGCCGCTTCAAGCACGAGGGCGCCTCGGTGGTCGTCAACGGCGACGGCCGCGTCGTCCTCTACACCGGCGACGACGAGCGCTTCGACTACGTCTACCGGTTCGTCGCGGCGAAGAAGTTCGACCCGAAGAGCCGCGCCGCCAACCTCGACCTGCTGGACGAGGGCACGCTGTACGCCGCCAGGTTCCACGCCAACGCCACGGTGGAATGGCTGCCGCTGGTCCACGGCCATGGCCCGCTGAGCGCGGCCAACGGCTTCCCCGACCAGGCGACAGTGCTGGTCAACGCCCGCCTCGCCGCCGACGCGCTGGGCGCCACCAAGATGGACCGCCCGGAAGACATCGAGGTCAACCCGACGACCGGCCGGGTCTACGTCATCCTGACCAACAACGACAAGCGCAAGCCGGAGCAGGTGGACGCCGCCAACCCGCGCCCCGGCAACCAGTGGGGCCAGATCGTCGAGCTGCTGCCGCCGGACGGCGACCACGCCGCGGCGAAGTTCGAGTGGCAGATGCTGGTGCAGGCCGGCGCGCCGGAGGTGGGCGGCCAGTTCCACGCCGAGACCAGCAAGAACGGCTGGTTCTCCTGCCCCGACAACGCCGCCGTGGACCACCGCGGCCGGCTGTGGGTGACCACCGACCAGGGCAGCGCCTGGAAGAAGGCATCGGGCACCGCCGACGGCGTGTGGGCGGTGGAGACCGACGGCGACCGCCGCGGCCTGTCCAAGATGTTCTTCCGCGTGCCGGTGGGGGCGGAGATGTGCGGCCCCTGCTTCACGCCGGACGACCGGACGCTGTTCGTCGCCGTGCAGCACCCGGCCACCGACGGCGTCGAGCATTGGGAGCCGTTCAAGGGCAAGACCTCGACCTTCGAGGATCCGGCCACCCGCTGGCCCGACTTCAAGGACGGCATGCCGCCGCGCCCCTCGGTGGTCGTCATCACCAAGAAGGGCGGCGGAGTGATCGGCTCGTAGCTCCAATCCCTCCCCCGAGGCTCTCGGCGGCCAAAGGCCACCTGACGCCGTCAACGCCCGCTCGGCGGGCGGGAGGGGCGGGAGAGGGTTTCAGGCGGCGGCATTGATGTTATATCATAACGTCATGCCGCACCCCGCCTCCCACACCCACGACCACGCCCATTGCATCGCCGACGCGCTGACGCGCGCGGATGCGCTGTGCGCCGAGCGCGGCGCGCGGCTGACCAGCCTGCGCCGGCGGGTGCTGGAGTTGGTGTGGACCAGCCACCGGCCGCGCGGCGCCTACGCCATCCTCGACGACCTCACCCAGCAGGGCGGCAAGCCGACGGCGCCGCTGACCGTCTACCGGGCGCTGGAGTTCCTGGTCGAGCAGGGGCTGGTGCCCCGCATCGAGAGCCTCAACGCCTACATCGGCTGCGCCGAGCCCGGCGGCGTGCACGCCGGCCAGTTCCTCGTCTGCGAAGGCTGCGGCAACGCGGTCGAGCTGGACGACCCGCGCGTGCACGACGCCATCCGCACCGCCGCCTCCGAGCACGGTTTCCAGATCCGCCTGCCCACCGTCGAGGTGCGCGGCGTGTGCCCCGATTGCCAGAAGCCCGGTTTCCAGGAGAAGTCCCCGTGAGCGACGCCATGCCCGCCACCCGCTACCCCGTCTCGGTGCTGACCGGCTTCCTCGGCAGCGGCAAGACCACGCTGCTGCAGAAGCTGCTGCACCATCCGGGCATGGCGCGCACCGCCGTGGTGATCAACGAGTTCGGCGAGGTCGGGCTCGACCACCTGCTGGTCGCCAAGGCGTCGGAGAACATGGTGGTGATGGACAGCGGCTGCGTGTGCTGCACCATCCGCGGCGACCTCGTGGACACGCTGCGAGACCTGTTTCTCAAGCGCGTCAAGGGCGTCATCCCCGAATACGACCGCGTGGTGGTCGAGACCACCGGGCTGGCCGACCCCGCGCCGATCATCCACACCCTGATGAGCGATCCGCTGCTGGCCGCGCGCTTCCGCCTGGACGGCGTCATCAGCACGGTGGACGCGGTGCACGGCTCCGACCAGCTCGACCGCAACCCGGAAAGCGTCAAGCAGGCCGCCGTCGCCGACCGCATCGTGCTGACCAAGACCGATGCCGCCACCCCGAACGCGGTGGTGGAGCTGATGAAGCGCCTGTCGGTCATCAACCCCGCCGCCCCGGTGATCCCCGCCGCCTTCGGCGACGTGGACCCGGCCATGCTGTTCGACGCCGGCCTCTACAACCCCGCCACCAAGAGCCCGGACGTGGAACGCTGGCTGCGCGAGGAAGCCTACCGCGCCGAACAGGAGCACGGGCACGGCCATCACGACCACGATCATCACGACCACGAGCACGGCGAGGCCTGCGGCCCGGACTGCGGGCATGACCACGACCATGCGCACGACCAGAACCGCCACGACGACCACATCCGCGCCTTCTGCATGGTGGAGGAGCAGCCGATCCCCTGGGACCGCTTCGTGGACTTCATGGAGGCGCTGATCACCCTGCGCGGCCCCGATCTGCTGCGCGTCAAGGGCATGCTGAACGTGCCGGAGAGCGAGCTGCCGGTGGTGGTGCACGGCGTGCAGCACATGTTCCACCCGCCGGTGCGGCTCGACGCGTGGCCGACCGAGGACCGCCGCTCGAAGATCGTCTTCATCACCCGCGACGTCGGCCGCACGGTGATCGAGGACCTGTTCAACGGCTTCGTGCGGGGCGAGGGCAAGCCGGCGGCGTAGCCGGCCATACCAAAGGCGCCCGATGG
>JAEYOB010000373.1 GCA_023412175.1 Pseudomonadota bacterium
CCTTCTTCCTCTACCGCGACGGCCGCGACGGCGTGCTCCGGCTGCACAGCGTCATGGGACGGATCGCCGGCGCGCGGGCGCGGCAATCCCTCGACGTCGCCGCCGAAACCATCAACGGCGTGGTGCACGGGGTTCTGGGCACGGCACTGGTGCAGGCCATCGCCGCCGCCTTCGGCTATTGGATCGCCGGCGTTCCGGGGGCCTTCCTCCTGGGCTTCGTGACCTTCTTCCTGTCGCTGATCCCAATGGCGCCGGCGATCATCTGGGTCCCCGCGTCGCTCTGGCTGGCCGCCCAGGGCAACACGGGCATGGCGATCTTCCTCGCCGTCTGGGTCGGATTGATCGTCGGCAGCCTGGACAACGTCCTGCGCCCGTTCCTCATCGGCCGCAGCAGCGACCTGCCCTTCATCGTCATCTTCCTGGGGATCGTCGGTGGCCTCATCGCCTTCGGCCTGATCGGAATCTTCCTGGGGCCGACGCTGCTGGCGGTCGCGTACCGCCTGATCGGGGAGTGGAGCGGCGGCGCACCGGACGATTGATCCGTGGCACCCCCGGCCCGTCCCCGCACAACCCGGCATTATCGCAAAATTTTTCAATCTCCCCAGGTTGTTGCGGTATCAACGCCGACCTCGTACGGCCTTGAGCCATGCCCATGCGCCGTTCCGCTCCGGCCGCCGCGCAGAATCGCCTCCGCCACCGTACGCTTCCGGCACGGGAGGTACACGCCGTCCGACAAAGCGGCCAACACCTCGACCGCAGCGCAGCAAACAGCGTCCGGGGCCTTGCGACAGAACAGTGTACGCCGCCGCTCCAGGCCGCGCGGTGCGCGCACCACCGCAATGTTGCCGGCATTCCTCGCGTCACCCGCTCGCCTCCCGAAAATTCAACCATGATACGGCATAGCGTTACGGTAGCATAAACGTTCCGACTCGATTGCTACTTTCAACAATCCCAACAAAGCACTTTATTTGTTTCCTAAGAAAATCTCCCCGCTTATCCCTTCAATTCAGAACCCTGAGCTTCGCCAACAATACAAAATCACCGGAATAGGAAGATCGCCGATCTTTTGACTCACCCAAATCATTCGGCAGTTGGCGAGAACCGCGGATCCCTACCCGAATGCAGCGACCGGAGCAGCATTTCGTTGCGTTCAGAGCCACGGAGGCCCAAATGACCACAAAGATCGTGATCCTGTCCGTGATCTTCCTTCCTTTGGCCGCATGCGCCGGAAGCAATGGCGGGACTGTGAGCATGAGTGGGACCTCGGGCTCATCGGGAGGATACGGACAGTATTCGGGATCCAGCCACGCTGGAGCGGGCTGGGCCGGATCGGAAGGCGGGCTCGCATACATGCCCGGCAGCGTTGCCGATACGCATATGGACCGGCGTGGCCGGTAAGCCACGCAGCCGCGAGACGTCGCCGGGCCGCGGTGCGCCCGTCGTCCTGCGCCAAACCCGCAGGCCGGCGACCGCGAAGAGGATCGTGACCAGCGGAGCCAGGATGCCGCAACTGTTCCAGGGGATCAGGGGCGACATCACGGCGGCCGAATCCCCGACGATGCGTGCAGATTTTGCTCCCGGAAGCGATATGGTCATGCAATGAAATTCGTTCTAAAATGAATGGATGAATACATTGCATTGATCCGAGTATTCTCAGAGCGATGCGTCCCAAATTTGTCATGCCGATGCTTTTTGCACATGAGGCAATGCTTCCTCCGATTGGAGGAACGGCATGGCGCAAGCGAAGATCGGTGTTTTCACAGCCAGCTTTCAGGGCACGGGCACGGAACCCTGGACGACCGATGGCACGCCGGCGGGAACCAGCCTGCTCGCCGACTTGCGACCCGGCGAGGAAGGGAGCGACCCGAAGGACGGCGTCGTCGCCGGCGGCAAGCTCTTCTTCACCGCAGACGACGGCATCCACGGCCGTGAACTCTGGGTCACGGACGGCACCGCCGCCGGAACCCGAATGTTCGACGCCGCGGTTGGCGCTGCGGCCGGGTCCCCGAGCGACCTGACCGTGGTCGGCGACCGCCTGTTCTTCACCGCGGACGACGGCATCCATGGCCGTGAACTGTGGGTGAGCGACGGAACCGCACCGGGCACCCGTCTGGTTGCCGACATCCTGCCGGGATCCCAGGGATCCTCTCCGGTGGAACTGACGGCCGCGCACGGCCGGCTCTACCTGCACACGGACGGCGGAGCCGGCGCAGGGATCTGGACCTCCGACGGCACCGCCGCGGGAACCCGCCCATTCCATGAAACGGGGCCGCTCCCCTCCTGGGGAGGAACGCTTCTGGACATGGGCGACGGGCGGCTGGCCTTCCATCAGGGACCGGCGAACGCGGCCTCCGCGCTGACGTTCGTTGATGCCGACGGCACGGCGACGAGCTTCGCGGACCTCGGTCCCGGCAACGGGTATATCCACTATGCCTCGACGCCCGACGGGATCGTCGCGGCGGTGTCGAGGGAGACCGGCTGGACCGGCAACCCGGATTTCCCGACCATCATCCACCAGTCGTCCTTCTGGGTGAGCGACGGCACCCCTGAGGGCACGCGGCACCTTGGCGACGTGACGCAGGAGGGCTGGCGTCTCTCCGGCATCGCCGCCGTGCTCGACGGCACCGTGGTGTTTTCGAGCAGTATGGACACTTACCGGGAGGAGCAGGGTCGCGCCACGCGGGTCGGCGTGCTGGACATGGCCACGGGGGAGACCGCCCTCGTCCCATCCCTCTCGGAACAGGGATTCATCGAGCGGCATGGACAGCTCGATCAGGGGGTGCCCGGCGCGGCGGAGGACCGTCTTCTCCTCGTGGGCGAAGACCACTGGCAGCACTCCCAGCGCATCCTGGCGACCGACGGCACACTGGAGGGAAGCGCCGAACTCCACCGGAGCGAGGTCTGGTACCAGGACGTCGAAACCGCCGGGGACCGGGCCTTCTTCCTGACGCAGGCGAGCGGCGCCGATCCCGGCACGCTCTGGGTCACCGACGGCACGCCCGGAGGCACGCGCAAGGTGCGGGACACGGCGGCGGGGGCAATCGGCGGCCAGCTGCTCGGGGACCTCGACGGGCGGATGCTGGGGTACGAGCATGATTATCCAGCCGGCACCAACCGGTTCTACCTGACCGACGGAACGGCGGACGGAACCGTCCCGCTCGCGGAGTTCGCTTCCGGAACCGGTTCCTCCTCGTGGTACGCCGCGACGCCCGAACTGCTCGGCGTCATCGCGGCACCCGACGATACCCGCAGGGGCACGGAAGGGAGCGATACGCTTCTGGGCGGGAATGGCGCGGACCGGATCCACGGCCTGGGCGGCGACGACCTCATCCTGGCCGGGGACGGCGACGACCGGCTGAACGGCGGAGCCGGTGCGGACGTCATCCACGGGGCGAACGGGAACGATCGCCTCTACGGCATGTCCGGGAAGGACGTCCTCGTTCCGGGAGCGGGGCGCGACATCGTCGATGGCGGCACCGGGGATGACCTGATCGTCGCCAACCGGGACGGCGAGATCGACCAGTTCTTCTTCGTACCGGGCAGCGGCGCCGACGTGCTGACGGCGTTCGACCCGATGCTCGACGTCATCATTCTGAAGGGGTTCGATCAGCCGGTCGGAACGGCGGCCTGGCGAGCGGAACACGTGACCGAACTCGGGGCGGCCGTGCACGTCGATCTCGGCGGCGGGGACAGCATCCTCGTCCTGGACACGATGGCGCGGGACCTCCGCTTCACGGTGATCGCGCCGGGCCTCTGAAATCGAAGGCGCCCGATGG
>JAEYOB010000417.1 GCA_023412175.1 Pseudomonadota bacterium
CCTCTGTATACCTCGTCCCCGCATCAAGAGTTGGGCTGACGCCCAACACCAACCTGCCTACCCGGGCAAGGTGGTGCTCCCCGAAAGGGAGGATGTGGCCGTACCGGCAACCAAACGGGACCGAGCCGCTGCGTCAGCCCTCCTCGCTACTGGAGGAGGGATCACATGCCGGACACCATCGCCACCGCATTCGACACCACCCTGTTCGACGGCACCGCGCGCGACCTCGCCGCGCCCGACCTGTCGCTGATTCTCGGGCCGGACGACAGCGCCTGCCATGTCGCCGCCTGCGAACCGCCGAAGAAGGGCGGGCGCTATGTGAGCGGCAGCGTCCACGTGGTCGTGCACCGCGGGCACGGGCTGTGGACGCACGTCTACCGGGTTCTGCGGGAACGGCAGCCGGATCGCCTGCTGGTCCACCTGGACAAGGTTTTCGAAGGCGAACGCGGCGAGGAGGCGCGGCGCTGGGCGCTGGCCAACCTTGTGTCCGGCGGGCAATGACGCGCGGCGGCTTGCCCGATGCCTTGCTATCGGGCACCCTTCCAGCCATGAAGACGCATTTCCTCACCTTCGCCCGCTACAACCGCTGGGCCAACCGCCGCCTCTACGCCGTCGCCGCGGAGTTGAGCGATGCGCAGTACCGCGAGGACCGCGGCGCCTTCTTCGGATCACTGCGCGGCACGCTGAACCATTTGCTGGTCGGGGACCGCGTGTGGTTCAACCGCTTCACCGGCGAAGGCGTCAACCCGCCGAGCCTCGACACCATCCTGCACGACGGCTTCGAGGAGCTGCGGGCCGCCCGCGAGGCGGAGGACGGGCGCATGATCGGCTTCGTCGAAAGCCTCGACGAGACCCGGCTGGACAAGCTCTTCGCCTACCGCAGCATGGACGGCACGCCGATCGAACTGCCGTTCGGGCTGCTGCTGGCGCACGCCTTCAACCACCAGACGCACCACCGCGGACAGGCGCACACGCTGCTGACGCAGTTCGGCTGCACGGTGCCGGCGCTCGACCTCGTCTATTTCCTGCGGGAATAGAAACGGAGCGCGGGAACCGACCCCGCGCCCGCACAGCCGAAGGCAGCGGTCAGTACCCGCGCGGACAGGCCGCCGTTCCATCGGTCCGGCCGCCGTTCGGCTGCGCCGGCGCCAGCACGAAGGCGGTGTTGACGTTGCCCAAGCGCCCGGAGATCACGGTGTATTCGTCCATCGGAGACGCCACCGGAATATTGCAGATCCAGTTGGCGCTACCCAACGGCGACGTCGGCTTGGTCATGAAGTAGAACGTGTAGCAACCGGTCTTCAGCGTGACGGTCTGCGGCAGCGCCGATGTCCAATAGGTGCCCGCACCGTTATTGTAATAGTTGTTGGCCTTGATCACCGGACTCGAATTGGCGTCAAGGACGACGATAGCGTTCTCCATCCCGGACACCAGACTGTTCAGCGCCACGTTCGAAACGTCGGCACCGAAACATGCCGTCACGTTCGCAGCCTGCGCACCGCCGGCCGCAACCCCCATGCCGAGCGCCGCGCCAGCCAAAATCGCCTTCATGCTTCTGAACATATGCCAATTCCCTTACCAATAGCGGTATTAACTGCAGGACAGCAGCCGGTAAAATGTATTTAATAAAATTAAATTCAATCAACAGACAAAATGCGACATACTTTGCCTATTCACGGTTGCCGGACGCGGCGGCATGGGCTGGGAATCGGCTGCCGCAGACGTTATAACGCCGCTCCAGTCAACCGCGCGGAATCGCGGCCCATGCCCGAATTCATCACCGACACCGCCACGCTGGAGGCCCTCTACGGCCAGCCGGCGGCAGCCTCCATGGCCAAGGAGGTGGACCACCTCACTCCCGGCTACCGTGCCTTCGTCGAGGCATCGCCCTTCCTCGTGCTGGCGACCTCCGGCCCGGACGGCCTGGACGCCTCGCCGCGCGGCGACGCGCCGGGCTTCGTCCGCGTCCAGGACGAGCGGACGCTCCTGATTCCGGACCGGCGCGGCAACAACCGCATCGACAGCCTGCGCAACCTGATCTACGACCCGCGCGTCGCCCTGCTGTTCCTCGTGCCCGGCGTGGACGAGACGCTGCGGGTCAACGGCCGCGCCGCCATCACCGCCGACGCGGATCTGTGCGCCGGCTTCGCCATGGACGGCAAGGCGCCCAGGACGGTGCTGGCGGTCACCGTCGGGTCGGTCTTCTTCCAGTGCGCCCGCGCCCTGCTGCGCAGCCGCCTGTGGGATCCGGCGGCCCGGATCCCCCGGACCGCGCTGCCGTCCACCGGCGCCCTGCTCGCCGAAGCCAGCGCCGGCCGCGAAGGCGGCGACGCCTACGACCGTTCGCTGGCGGATCGGATCCCAAGGACGCTGTACTGAGCAGCACCTGCATACAGCAGGATGCATACAACTTTATGGCGTTTTAATTGTTATCGACTATACAATTATGGAGATCCGAGCCGGAGGAAAACAACCACCAGCCCAGGGCATGTCTTAGCCCGGAACCGGAAGGCCTCTCTTCGGATCAGCTTTGCCGCATTCCGGGAGAGAAGCATGGCATATCGCACCATCATCGGGGCCGGCGTCGCCGCCGGCCTGCTGTTCGCCGCCCCGTCGGTACAGGCCCAGGACGCCGCGCCCCAGCCGACCCCCCAGGGCTGGACCGTCGAACAGCAGGCGCAGTACTACACGCTGGACCAGGGCTCGCGGATGATCCCGCTGAGCTGGCTCCAGGCCCTCAAGCAGGCCGACCACAAGACGCCCTTTCTGGCCGACAGCCTGAAGCGGTACGGCTATCTGCCGGACCCGAACTCGAAGATCGCCGGTCTGCCGGTGGGCTTCAGCACGGCAAACGACAGCGGCAGCGGCCCCGTCGTCGGCATGACCTGCGCCGCCTGCCACACGCGCGAGATCCGGGTGAACGGCACGCCGACGCGCATCGACGGCGGCCCGGCCATCGCCGACTTCTTCACCTTCATGCTCGACCTGGACGCCGCCGTGGCCTACGCGCTGGGCGATGGCTGGGTCGAGTTCGCCCAGGCGGTGCCCGAGCCCAGGAACAAGGCCAAGCTGCGCCAGCAGGTGCTGGAATGGGCCATCCCCTTCCACACGCTGATGAGCACGGCGCTGAGCGGCACGCCCTGGGGTCTGGCGCGTCTCGACGCCGTGTCGATGATCTACAACCGCCTGACCGGCCTCGACGTCGGCGACAAGAAGAACAACTACCTCATCCCCGCCAACATCCAGCCCGCCATCGCCCCGGTCCGCTATCCCTTCCTGTGGAACGCCGGCCGGCAGGACAAGACGCAATGGCCGGGCTTCACCAACCAGACCGAAGCCCTCGCCCCGCTCGGCCGCAACATCGGCGAGGTGTTCGGCGTCTTCGGCCACTTCAACCCGGTGAAGAGCGAGTGGCACCCGATCCTGGGCGTCAATTACTGGCACAACAACTCGGTCCAGATCATCAACCTGAAGATCCTTGAGGACCTGATCACCGTCCTCAAGCCGCCGGCCTTCCCGGGCAAGATCGATCAGGCCAAGGCCACCCGCGGCCTCCAACTCTACAACGCCGAATGCCTGGGCTGCCACGCGCTGCCCACCTCCACCGAGCGGGCGAGCTGGAAGACGCCGGTGCAGAACGTCGGCACCGACGGCACGGAATGGGTGGTCATGGGCCGCCAAGCCAATCCGGGCGTGCTGACCGGCGCGTCGCTCGGGATCCTCGACCCCAACAGCAAGCCGCTGACGAACCCGTCCGATTCCATCAACATCCTGCAGACGGCGGTGCAGGGCACGATCCTCCAGCAC
>JAEYOB010000136.1 GCA_023412175.1 Pseudomonadota bacterium
GCGGCGAGGTCCTTGGCGAGCTGCACCATGTACATCTGCGACTCGTCGACGTCGCGCACCCGCACCGGCCCCATCGCCGCCATGTCCTCGCGCAGGATCTTCCCCGCGCGCTCCGACATGTTGGAGAAGAACAGGTCCTTCAGCGTCTCCGAGGCGCCCTTCAGCGCGGTGCCCAGCTTGGTCTTGTCGACGTTGCGCAGCAGCGTCTGCACGCCGGACGGATCCAGCTTGGAGAGGTCCTCGAAGGTGAACATCAGCGCCTTGATACGCTCCGCCGAATCGCGGTTGCGCTCCTCCAGCGCCGCCATGAAGCGGTGCTCGGTGGTGCGGTCCAGGCCGTTGAAGATCTCCGCCAGCATCTCGTGGCTGTCGCGCCGGCTGGTGCGCGCCAGGTTGGTCATGAACTCGGTGCGCAGCGTGCGCTCGACGTCGTCCAGCACCTCCTTCTGCACCGCCTCCATGCGCAGCATGCGCATGATGACCTCCATGGCGAAGCTCTCGGGCAGCTGGGTCAGCACCCGCCCGGCGTGCTCCGGGCGGATCTTCGAGAGCACCACCGCGACGGTCTGCGGGTACTCGTTCTTCAGGTAGTTGGACAGCACCTGCTCGGAGACGTTGCCGAGCTTGTCCCACATGGTGCGCCCGGCCGGACCGCGGATCTCCTCCATGATCGTGTCGACCTTGTCCTTGGGCAGGGTCTTCAGCAGCAGGCGCTCGGTGGAGTCGAAGGTGCCGACCAGCGAGCCGGTGGCGGACATCTGCTCGGCGAACTCGACGAACAGGCGCTCGATGAGGTTGGCCGAGACGGTGCCCAGGTTGGCCATGACCTGGGACAGCTCCTTGATCTCGTCGTCGTCCATCAGCGAGAACATCCTGGACGCGTGGTCATCGCCCAGCGACAGCATCAGGATGGCGGCCTTCTCGGGGCCGGTGAGTGTCCGGTAGTCTTCACGTACCTTGAGCGCCATAGCACGGTCCCCGCGTCTCCACCGGCGGCCGAAACCGCGCGACGGACGCGACTATAACGCATTCGTGTGGCGGCGGTGCGTGCCTTTTGTCGTGCGCGCGCCGCCTATACATCCTCCGGGAGAGTCAGCGCCCGGCGTGCCGCCTCGGCGTCCAGGGCGATCTGTGCCTTCAGGTCGTCGAAGCTCGCGAACTTGCGCTCGGCGCGGATGTGCTCGACCAGTTGCACGCGCAGATGCTGGCCGTAGAGGTCGCCGTCGAAATCGAACAGGTGTACCTCCAGGCGCTCCACCGTGCCGCCGACGGTCGGGCGCAGGCCGAGGTTGGCGACGCCGTCGTGCCACACCGTGTCCGTCCCGCGGTCCACGCCGGCGCGCACGGCGTAGACGCCGAAGGCCGGGCGCAGGTACTCGCCCAGCTCGATGTTGGCGGTGGGGAAGCCGATGGTGCGGCCGCGCTTCTCGCCGTGCTCGACGCGGCCCTCGATCTCCCAGAAGCGGCCCAGCAGGTGCGCCGCCTCGCGGGTGTTGCCGGCCAGCAGCGCGTCGCGCACGCGGGTCGAGGAATAAACCCCGCCGCGCGGGTCGGTCACCGGGCCGACCGCGGTGACGCCGAAGCCGTGCTGCGCCCCATAGCGTTCCAGCAGGGCCGCGTCGCCGGCGCGCTTGTGGCCGAACAGGAAGTCGCTGCCGCACACCGCGTGCCGGATGGCAAGGCCGCGGACCAGATCCTCCTCGATGAAGGCGACCGCCGTCTTGTGCAGGAAGCTGTCGTCGAAGTGGCAGACCACCAGCAAGTCGAGCCCGAGCGCCTCCAGCCGGCGCGCCTTGACGCGGAAGGGGGAGAGGCGGAAGTGCGGTTCGTCCTGGCGGAACACGCTGCGCGGATGCGGCTCGAAGGTCACGACGCCGGCCGGGACGCCCAACTCGCGCGCGATGCGTTGCGCGGTGCCGATCACCGTCTGGTGGCCGCGGTGCACGCCATCGAAGTTGCCGAGCGCCAGAACGGCGCCGCGTGCATCGTCGGGCAGATCGTCGGTGTGTCGGAACAGTCGCAAGGAGAATGCCTCTCGCCAGAAGGCCGGGCGGTCCGCGGGGTGCGCGGGCCGGACGGTTGGGCGAGTATATAGAACAGCGCCGGCGCGGGGTAAACGCGCCGGCGCAGCCGTGCCGGTAAAGCCCGGTCGCCGCCGCGGCTCAGCCGCGCGCCGGGACCATCAGCATCGCCTCGCCTTCCAGCACCACCGTATCGCCGACGGAGCAGGTCGTGCGCATGATGACACGGCGCTTCTCCGGGATGATCTCGGTGATGGTGGCGCGGGCGGTGACGGTGTCGCCGGAGCGGACCGGCGCCTTGAACTTCAGGGTCTGCGAGATGTAGATGCAGCCCGGCCCCGGCAGCTTGGTGCCGAGCACCGCCGAGATGAAGCCGGCCGACAGCATGCCGTGCGCGATGCGGCCCTGGAACATGGTGCCGCTGGCGTATTCCTGGTTGAGATGCACCGGGTTGGTGTCGCCCGAGATGCCGGCGAACAGAACAATGTCCGCATCGGTGATGGTCTTGGCGTAGGCGGCCGTCATGCCAACGGACAGGTCCTCGACGTAGTGACCGTCCAATTCCTTCGAAATCTGACGAACGTCGTCCATACGCTGGTCCCCTTCTCCGTTGCTGCGTTGGTGCAATGCAGCAAGCAAATGGTGCGGCGCGATATATGCGCTGCGGAAGCATGATGACAATACGCTGCACGGAAAAAAACGGTAAATTTTTGCGGAGCGCTCCAAAAGAGTGGTCCGTGCCATCTTTTTCTCATCGCACGTGCAAAGCGGCCGATGCGCGAGTCGGACCCCGCCCCGGTCGGGTTGCCTGTCCTTCGGGGTAGGGGTGGCAGCCGGCGACTCGGACGATGACGTTCGGCAGGGTTGATCTCAGCCTTTCCTGCACGAAGGTCTGACTGACGGTCCGTTCTCCGGAGGATTCCGCGATGGCCTATCGTTTCGCCCTGGTGACCGGCGCCTCGTCCGGGATCGGCGCCGCCTTCGCCCGTGCGCTGCCCGCCGAGACCGGCCTGTTGCTGACCGCCCGCGACGCCGGGGCGCTGACGCGGGCGCAGCAGGCGCTGTCCCGTCCGGGCCGCACGGTGGAGGTCCTGTCCGCCGACCTGACCACCGACGACGGCCGTCAGGCGCTGATCGCCAAGGCCGAGACGCTGGGCATCGACCTGCTGATCAACAACGCGGGCGTCGGCGCATTCGGCGCGGTGATCGCCAACACGCCCGAGGATGAGCGCGCCACCGTCGAACTGAACGTCACGGCGGTGAGCGTGCTGACCCGCGCGCTGCTGCCGGGCATGATCGACCGCGCCGCGGCGACGAACCGGCGCGCCGGGGTGCTGCTGGTGTCCAGCACCACGGCGTTCCAGCCCGTGCCGTACCTCGCCACCTACAGCGCCAGCAAGTCGTTCGTCCTGTCCTACGGCGAGGCGCTGGCGACCGAGTTGGGGCGCAAGCCCGTCGATGTGCTGGTGCTGTGCCCCGGCGCCACGCGCACGAGCTTCGGCGAGCGTTCCGGCTTCGAGGTCGGCCGGCTGCCCGGCGCCGACAACGCCGATGCGGTGGCGCGCGCCGGATTGTCCGCCATCGGCCGGCGCACGGTGCATGTCATGGGCCTGGGCAAGCGCACCGCGCTGGCGCCGTTCCTGTGGACGCGCCACACCGCGGCCGGGGGGCTGGGCGCCGTGCTGGCTGTGTTCGACCGCGGCCACCGGCTGTGGCGCCGGCCGGAAGCGTAAACCCTTATAACAAAACCTTCATTGGGCTTCTGAGGGGCATCGCCGGTAAACCGTCGCCCGCGTCTCTGGTTTGGGGTCGAAGGGTATGGATGGGTTCGCGCTGGCTCCCCGGAGTTGGGGATTGTATGTCGTGGTACGGCGCGCGCTCAGCGCCGCCGAGCACGAGGAGTTCGCCGACCTCCACCAGCGCGCCTGCTGGTTCCTGCGCGGGCGGGGCGTGGGGTGGAGCATCGTTGCCGATCTCTGCGGCGTGCCGCTGTCGCCTGCCATGCACGAGCGGCTGGCCGACCCCATGCATCTGGCCCGCCAGCACGGCGCCGGCCGTACGGCGGCGCTCGTCCGCGACGGCAGCGGCGGCAGCGTGGTGG
>JAEYOB010000139.1 GCA_023412175.1 Pseudomonadota bacterium
GTTCGAGCTGGCGGAACTCCAGGCCCGGGTGCGCGC
This sequence comes from Pseudomonadota bacterium, assembly GCA_023412175.1. Taxonomy (GTDB): domain Bacteria; phylum Pseudomonadota; class Alphaproteobacteria; order Azospirillales; family Azospirillaceae; genus Azospirillum. The sequence goes on from JAEYOB010000139.1 coordinate 37, forward strand.
CCTGCTCCGCCGCTCCAAGGGCGTCGCCTCCCCCGTGATCCGCTGCGGGCGCGTCGCGCTGGAGCCGGTCACCCGCACCGTGACTCTGGACGGGGAGCGGGTGGACCTCCTGCCGCGCGAGTTCGCCACCTTGGAGGCGCTCCTGCTCAACGCCGGGCGGGTGCTGTCGCGCACGCAGCTCGAGGACAAGCTGTACGGCTGGGGTGGGGAGGTCGAGAGCAACGCGGTCGAGGTCTACGTCCATCGCCTGCGCCGCAAGCTTCACCCGGAGCTGATCCGCACCGTGCGCGGGGTCGGCTACCTCGTGCCAAAGGAGCCGGCGTGAGCCCGTCCCTGCGCCGCCGGCTGCTGGCGCTGTTGTCGGCCGCCGTACTGTTGGCCTGGACGGCGACGGCGCTCTTCTCCTACGTGGACGCGCGGCGCGCCATCGGAGCCATGCTCGACGACCATTTGCGGCAGGCCGCGGCGCTTCTGGCGGTCGACCCCGGCAGCGGCCCCGCCATGACGCATCACGCTGGACACGCCGGCGGCTGGGTCCTTGTCTTCCAGGTGCGGGACGCGGCCGGGCGGGTGCTGCGCCGTTCGCCCGAGGCTCCCGACGGGCCGCTCGCGCCGCTGGACGAGGGCTTCACCGACATGGAGCGCGCCGGCGTGCGCTGGCGCGTCTTCGCATGGCGTGACCCCGCGGACGGGTTCTCGGTGCAGGTCGCCGAGCGGCACGACCTCCGTGACGCGCTGGCGGGCAGCGTCGCGGGCCATCTGATGCACCCATTGGCCATCGCCTTGCCCGTACTGGCGGCGCTGGTCTGGCTGTCGGTGGGGTGGGGTCTGGCGCCGCTGCGCGCCTTCGCGCGCGAGGTCGCAGGGCGCGATCCCGACGCACTTCACCCCGTTGCCTCGGACGGCACGCCGGAGGAACTGCGTCCGGTGGCGCGGGCGCTCAATGGCCTGTTCGCCCGGATCGGGGCGCTGCTGGAGAAGGAACGCCGCTTTACCGCCGACGCGGCGCACGAGCTGCGCACGCCGCTCGCCGCCATCAAGGCTCATGCGCAGGTCGCCCTGGCCGAGCCGGGGGAGGCCGGGCAGCGGGCGGCGATCTCCGGCGTCGTCGAAGGGGTTGACCGCGCCACGCGCCTGGTGAACCAGCTCCTGCTCCTCGCCCGCCTCGACCCGCAGGTCGCGCTTCCCATCGCCCCCGTCCGGCTGGACGAAGTTGCGCGGGATTGTGTGGGCGGACTGGCAGCGTGGGCGGCCGGCGAGGGCGTCGACCTCGGCTTAGTCGACGACGGCACCGGGACCACAGTGATGGGCGACGCGGCCCTGCTGGGCGTGCTGGCGCGCAATCTGGTGGACAACGCGGTGCGCTACACCCCGTCCGGCGGGCGCGTGGACGTCGCGGTCGAGGTGGCGGAGGGGCGCGTCCTGCTGCGGGTGGCGGACGATGGCCCCGGCATCCCGGCGGCGGAGCGTGGGCGGGTTCTCGACCGCTTCTACCGGGTGCCGGGCAGCGGCCCGGCGGGCAGCGGTCTCGGCTTCTCCATCGCGGCGAGGATCGCCACGCTGCACGGCGCCACCCTCGCGCTCGGCGCGGGGCTCGGCGGTCAAGGGCTCTCGGTGACGGTAACCTTCCCGAAGGCGGCGGCCCAGCCCACGGAATCCCGACCGCGCCGAAGCGTGCTGGAACGCGGCGCCGTTTAAGCACGGTGTAAGGTGGCGGGCGCACCGTCCGGGTCGATCCGCGCATCCCGCGCGTTCCATCGTCCCAAAGGAGTTGCACCCATGCGTTCGACCAACCCTCTCGCCACTGTCCTCCTGGCGTCCGCCCTCGCCTTTGGAACCGTGGGCGCCGCACTCGCCGCCGCTGACCATTCCCACGACGCCGGCGCGATGACCCTCACTCTCGACCACGACAAGAAGTGGCCGACCGACGAGTCCCTGCGCAAGGGGATGGCGGGCATCCGGGCGGCCATGGCCGCGGTGCTGGAGCCGATCCACAAGAACGCGTTGCCCGCCGCGCGGTACGGCGAGCTGGCAGCCGCGATCGAGGGGCAGGTCGAGCGCATCGTGAAGGACTGCAAGCTGCCCGACGCCGCCGACGCGCAGCTGCACATCGTGCTGGCCTGGATACACGAGGGCGTCGAGGGCATGAAGGGAACGGAGCGACTGGGCGGAGCGGTGGCGGTCGTGAAGGCGCTCGAGGCCTACGGGAAGCACTTCGACGACGCCGGCTGGAAGCCGCTGGCACACTAGAGAAGATCGCGAGCGGACCGAAGGTCCGCTGGCGTGATTCTGCTCGCCAAACAAAGACTAGTGCTGCCTCAGCGGTGATGTGAAGGCCATCCTCCTGTTGGAAGCGAAAGCAGCGCTGGGGAGGGCGGCCATGAAGAAGCATCGTGTCACGCTGACGGTGGAGGAGCGCGAGCAGCTTCGCCAGTTGCTGGCCCGCGGCAAAGCCGACGTGCGCAAACTCAAGCACGCGCAGATCCTGCTCAAGGCCGACGAGGCCGAGGGCGGGCCGGCGTGGAGCGATGCCCGCATCGTCGAAGCCCTGGATGTCGGGCTGGCAACGGTGGAGCGGCTGCGCCGGCGCTTCATCGAGGAGGGCTTCGAGGCGGCCTTGAGCCCCTACCGCGGCCCGAACCGCGTCTATCAAACCAAGCTCGATGGCGACCAGCAGGCCCATCTCATCGCCCTGGCCTGCTCGCAGCCGCCAGACGGGCGCAGGCGTTGGACACTGACGCTGCTGGCCGAGCACATGGTGGCGCTCGGTTACGTCGACACGCTGTCCTACGAGACGGTGCGTCAGACGCTCAAAAAAACACGCTGCGCCCGCATCTGAGGAAGATGTGGTGCATCCCGCCCAAGCAGTCGGCCGAGTTCGTCTTCCACATGGAGGATGTGCTGGAGGTGTACCGCCGCCCCCGTGACGCGGTCCGTCCGGTCGTCTGCCTGGACGAGACCTTCAAGCAGCTCATCGGGGAGACCCGCGAGCCGCTGCCGGCCAAGCCGGGCGCGGTGGAACGCTACGACCACGTCTATGTCCGCCACGGTGTCGCCAGCCTGTTCCTCGTCTGCGAGCCGCTGGCCGCCTGGCGTCACGTGGCGGTGACGGAGAACCGCCGCCGCACCGCCTGGGCGCACGTCGTGCGCGACTTGCTGGAGGGACGCTACCGCGATGCCGAACGCGTCGTGCTGGTGATGGACCAGCTCAACACGCATTCGCCGGCCAGCCTGTACGAGGCGTTCCCGCCCGCCGAGGCCAAGCGCCTCACCGACCGCTTGGAGGTGCACCACACGCCCAAGCACGGCTCCTGGTTGAATATGGCCGAGATCGAGTTGAGTGCGCTGGCCAAGCAATGCCTGGCCCGCCGCATTGCCCGGAAAGCCACCCTGGAGCACCACATCCGACATTGGGAGAATGCCCGCAACGCCGCCGGCACCCACATCAACTGGCAGTTCACCACTGACGACGCTCGCATCAAGCTGCGCAGCCTCTACCCATCAGTTTAACTCTGAAGAAGCACTAGAGCAAACTCCGGTTCATGACGGACCGGAGTTTGCTCTAATCGAACATTCGGCCAACCATGGCATCCCCGATGCGGCCCCCGTCACCATCAAGGCGCCGCCGACCAAACACATCGGCCGTATCGAGATACCGGCAGCCCGATCCGGGGCGCCCACCGATACCAACGCTGGAGGTGATCCGGGCGCTCCGCTTCTTCGTGCGCGGCGGTGTCCGGCCGCACCACCGCCGGCAGTTCCGCATCACGGTCCAACTCCGGCGGGCGCTGGGCGACCTGTTCTCCGGGCCATACCGACGCTGGTAGCAGGCGGGAAGGCGTGGCGATCCGCCAAAGCACAAAGCGCCACGACTGGGGGCGCAACATGATTGCAAGCATGACCGGACGCAACACGGTGGCGCGGGGCGCCGGCGCTTAGCGCGCTCCGAACAAGCGGGCACGCGCCTTGGCGATACGACGCTGGTAGGCGGCCTTGAGTTCCGGCGTTGCGCTGTGATAGCGGCCCACACCCTCCTCGCGGTCGCCGCCTCCCTGCCTGGTCTTCTGCGCCAGCAGATAAGCCGCCCCATAGGCGTTGAGACATCCGTCGTCACGCAGCCTTTCCATGGCCGTTTGCGGCGGCGCGCCGAAGATGCGCCCAAACTCCTCCGCGTGCAGCTGGTTGAGTTGGAACGGCCCGCAATCGGCACGACGGGTCACGTCGCTGCCGCAGGTCCGCTTGCCCGTTTCATCGGGTTGCGCGCAGCACTGGCCGACGCGGCCACCCTCCACTTTGAAAATGCTCCACAGATCGGTTTCCACAACGCCGAAGGCCAGGGCCGCGGCGGCCACGCAAGCGGCGGTCAACGGAACGGGCATTCGTCCTCCGGCTTGATCCTCGCCCACCAGGATAGCCGCCGGCGGATCGCGGGTTCGAGCACCGGCCGGCGAACGGCAGCCGCTGGCACGGCGCAGGTTTGGAAAAGCCGCCGGCGGCTACGGTAAGGTGTACTCGAAGGCTGGTGCCCTCACACTTCCCTGGACCGTCAGAGACCGGGGCATCGTTCCGGCGTGCAGGGACTTCAAGGTTGCGGCCTCCGCTTCCGTCAGTTCCTGCGTGCCCAGCTTGAGCGTCGTGGCCTCGACCGTGGTGGCCTTGACCTTCGCCGCGTTGCCAAGGGTGTTGCCGCCCATATCCAGGTCCGTTTGCATCGTGCTCGGCTCGGTCCCGAATTCCGGCATGGGGATGCGCGCCAGATAGGGCGGCAGCACGGAACCCCGGTCGAAGAACACCAAGCTGACGAGAGCGCCGGGCCCCAGCGGACAGGCCGCCGTTCCGCCGCCGAAATCGGTTATGGGCACCGCCCAACTGATCACCGCACCGCGTGCGGTTCCGGGCTCGTCGGCGGATATCAGGCCGGCGTGCTTGCCGGCCTGCGGGGCCAGACGGAACAATATCTCGTCAGGAATCCTCTCCGTGCCGCACGTCGCCACGGCAGCCTGGAGCTGCTGTCCGGCCAGGCGGCGAACCATGATGCTGTGTGTCTGGCCGAAATAGTTGCCGTCGACGAACGCCGGATCCAGCTTGCCGGTGGCCTGCAGCATCGCCGGCGTGATTTCGACGACCCCGCCGGCGGTCGCATTGAACACGGCCGGATAGAAAGCCCTGATGTAGTCCACGGCGGCATCCGTCACGAGCGACGACATGGCCGCCGCCGTGTCCGACAGCATGGAATCGAAGGCTCTTTTCAACAACGGGGCACCGAAGCTGTACGCGGCCAGCCCGAGGACGGCTGCGACGACGAATGCGAATAGGTCCTTCATCCCTGCATCTCCGCCGTATCATCCCGGCACTGTGGTCACGACCACGGGAGCGCCGTCGGGCACGTCGCAGGGCAGCACGCCGCGATCCTCCATTCCGGCAAGAACCCTGCCGGTGAGCGCGATTCCTGCCGCGGGCCAGCCACCGAGACGTGCCCTCATCGCGTCGGCGACGGCCCCGGCCGGCGCTCCGCTGCGTTCAGCCACCCAGGTCGCGACCCGGGAAGCCGTCACACAGGCACTGATGCCGTCGATGCGCCGCCCCTGTGTCCCGGAGAGCGGCACCGCTCCGCTCGCCCCCGGATTGGCCGAGACCCACAGCTCGGCCGCGCGGTGCGCCGTCAGCGTCGCCTCGGCGACGGCTTCGGCACGCTGCAGATCGACACGGCGGTCATCGGCACGGCGATCGCCGGCCATGGTTTTGAAGGCTGCGGCCAGCCCGAGGACGATGGCCAGCACCACGGTCCAGTTCATCAGGCAACCCTCGGTATGGCGGAGCGCACAAGATTGCCCAGCTGACCGACGTTGCCGGACCGGATGTGGCTGCGGGCCGTGTCGCCATGACCCTGCCCAAGAATGAGCTGCTCCGTCACGACGAGGGTCGTCCGCCGTCCCGAAGAGCCACTTGGCTCGATGCGGACGTGGAGCGCTGCCGACAGCGCCGACGCCAGCTGCTCGTTGGCTTTCGGATCGACGCGCGCCGCGGCCGCCGCGAACGCGATGAGACCGGGGATCAGCCCGTAGCCATGCGCCGTCGTCAGGCACACGGGGCCGGCCATGCCGGCCTGCACGATGGCCGCCGCCGCCGCGTCGGAACGGGCCTCGGCGAAATAGAAATAGCGGGCGCGGCTTCGGCGCGCGGCGACGACCGCCTCGGTATAGCCGTCCTGCCCGATCTCAACGCAGACGCAGCATCCGGAGCCCAGAGGACCTTCAAGTTCATGCTCGGGCGGGTCGGCCCAGACGAAGGCCATCCCCCCGTTGGCGTGCACCCACTGCTTCAGAAGCGCCGCCGACAGCGTGCTCTTCCCGGCCCTCATGTCGCCGAGGATCAGCACCAGACCACGCTTTCCCGGCGCGCCGAGTTCCACCAGGGACCGCGTCGTCGCGCTGTTCAGCCCGAGGTCCTCCAGACGATCCGGCACCGGATGAACGCGCACCAGAACCAGGGCCGGCCCGCCGGTCGCCGCATACCGCTCGACCCGCCAGAGGCCAATGCCGGCGCTTCCGGCGATACGGCCGCTGCCCGGCGCCGGGCAGACGCGCAGCGCCTCCTTCGCAACCTGGCCGATCCCGTCGGGGACACCGACGGCCGTGCACCGGCCGTCGCCGGTCGTGGCGTGCACGCTCACGATCCGCTCCTGCT